>MVQH01000047.1 GCA_002067755.1 Methanosaeta sp. PtaB.Bin018 | reverse complement strand
ACAGATACTTAAATCATTTGATACACATAAAATTATTTTCTGCAACTAATTAAATATAAATAGATTAATGAAATACATGGAATTCATGTTTATAGTGAAAAGACAGGTTATCAGAGGACACCAGTTCCTCACCATTCCTCGTCCACTGGCTAACAAGCTGAGCGGTCGATACATGAAGGTCAAGATCGTTGGAAATCGACTGGTCTACGAGCCAATTCTTGAGAGTGGTGATTCCAGTGAGTAGCTCACCCATCTGGATGGAGGTGTGGATGGAATCACTGGGCACGCTTCATGAGGTCTCCAGGACGGACGACGGTCTTTTTGTGGCGGCCATCGGGCCAGCTACAGTTTTTGTTCCTGATGAACTGGCCAGGAGACTGGAGCCTCATATTGGGGAGAAAATTGGCATCCTTCGCACAGATCACGACTATAGGCTCAGGATATTTGGGCTGCAAAGAGATGGTGAGTCCAAATCCAATTCTCTGGGCTTAAAAGATCAGACTTCCAAGAAATCCTTGATTGTGATCGCCTGAGAGGAGGAATTGTCAGTGACCCTGGTTGACGCCCACAAGAGCAGGCTGGCTCTGAAATACGGCATAGATCCAGATCATCCTCAGGTAAAGAATCTGGTGGAGTCCGGGCATCTCAAGAGCATAGGCTCCACCGAGGAGCTCCAGGCACTTTTATTCAGGCAGGACGTCGCAGGGACGGGAATCTATATCGGTTATCCAAACGATGGCGGATGCTTCACCGTCAGGCTGGACGAGCCCCTGCATAGAGATGGACGGGAGCAGAAATACCTGCACAAATCAGAGGAGCTAAACCATCTCTTCGTGCCACCAGGTTTGGATTTAGGCGCAACTAAAGAGCTGATAATCACAGAAGGCGAGCTCAAGAGCCTTTGCGGTTTTCTCAAGGGCCTGCCAGTCGTCGCCCTAAGTGGAATCTGGAACTGGAGGACACAAGGGGCCGATGCTGAACTGCTCGCTGATGGTGATAAGCTCCCTGATTCTCAGGCTCTTATTTCGGAGCTAGATCGAGACTGGAGCAGCAGACGCATAACTCTTCTCTACGACAGTGACATCACCACAGACCATCCTGGTTATCCTGCTTTTCAGAGGTTGGCGGAGCAGCTCTACAGGTTAGGAGCTGAAGATGTCAAGATAGTCACTCTTCCTTCGATCGAGGAGAAGGGCAAGACCGGGCTGGATGATTTTCTCTTGGCCAAGAGAGAAGAGGGTACAAAAGATCTCCAGAAGATCATAGATCGCACTAAGCCTTATTTGCCCTTGGGCGATGGTGCCGAGAGCTATGCAGAGCGGCTTATCATTACTGATGACCTGGATAGCAGGCTTGATGCCACTGTCGCCTATCTGGGGAATAAGGGCGAATACATCTGTAAAGATTGGCTGAAGAGACACATTCCCCTGGCAGATGACAGAAAATCGTTATTGAGAGATGCCAAAGCAAGGTTATCTGAGATACCCAGAAGAAGGCTGAGCCCAAAGAGGGCGATAGGATCACGAAGATCCGATCTTGGAGCTCTCTATGATCAGTCCTTCACGCTGCTGCAGGATACCAGGTACACCATCGATGAACGAGGAAATCTCTGCAAGATGGAGATGAAGAAGATCGAAGGTCAGGAGACCATTTACTTCAAGCCACTGTGCAACTTCGTGCCTTATCCCATTAGACAGATCTCAAAGGACAATGGCGTAGAGATAGAGAGATTCCTGGAGGTCTCAGCCATCGGCCCGGACGGATGTCAGTTCAAACCAACCATGGTGCCTTTGAAGAGTTTTGCAGCCATGGATTGGATAGCTCCGAGCTGGGGTGCCCAGGCGTCACTGGAAGTGGGATGGCTGATCAAAGACGAGGTACGCCACTGCATTCAGTCCATGGCCACCAGAGGCTCTGTGCCTGACGAGGCCGTTTTTACTCATTTGGGATGGCGAAAGATTGGAGACCAGTGGGCCTATTTGCATGCAGGAGGCAGCATAGGTCCAGAGGCTCACGTAGAGGCACCTAAACGGCTCTCCAACTATGTTCTTCCTGCAAATGCTGATCATCTGAAAGAAGCACTAACTTTGAGCCTCAACCTGCTCGATATCGGACCCAGGGATATAACCATACCACTTCTGGCTCTGATATTCTTATCGCCATTATGCGAGCCTCTGCGAGCAGCTGGCGTAGAACCAGGATTCCTGATGTGGCTGTTTGGATCGACTGGTTCCATGAAGAGCACCCTGGCTGCACTGTTCCTGTCTCACTTCGGGCGGTTCGACGGCAAGTCGCTTCCAGCCTCGTTCCGGGACACTGCGGCCTCGTTAGAGTCGGTCAATTTCGGTGCAAAGGATTCGCTGGTTGTCATAGATGATTTCTATCCAGGTTATAGCTCCAGAGAAAGAGAGATGCTGGAGGGAGTAGCCCAGAAGCTCACCAGGGCCTATGGCGATCGAACAGGCCGGGGCCGGATGAACGCAAACATGACCTCCAGGGCAAGCTACCCACCCAGAGGCATGGCTCTGGCAACAGGCGAGGATCTGCCTCATGGGGAGAGCTCTTTAGCCAGACACTTCATTCTGGAGCTGTCACCTGGTTTGCTGGACAAGAATAGGCTCACAGAGGCTCAGAGAAATAAAGCTCTGCTGGCTGAGGCCATGAGAGGCTACCTGGAATGGCTGGCTCCACAGATAGATTCGATACCTTCGGAGCTTAGACGCCAGTTTGAGGAGCTGCGAGAGAGGGCGCAGGCGGAGAGCAGGCACCCCAGGCTGTCGGAAGCAGTTGCCCATCTATTCCTGGGCTTCAACTGCATCCTGGATTTCTGTATATCTAAGGAAGTCTTATCTGAAGAGCAGGGCCAAAAGCTGGCCGAGGAAGCCTGGAACATTCTTAACCAAGTTTCGGATAAGCAGTCTGAGACCTTGAAGGACCAGCAGCCTGCCCTGAAGTTCTTAAACATCCTGCAGGAGCTTCTCTGTCAGAAGAAGGTGTACCTGGCGGACTTTAAGAACGAGGTTCCAGCAGGCGTAGAGCATCTGCCTGTCGAAAAGCGAGTGGGCTGGCAGGGCGATGGAGTGGCATATCTTCACATGGGCAATGCCTTCAAAGAGGTCTATCAGTACTGCAAGGAAGAGGGCGAATTCTATCCGGTCCAGAAGAACACTCTGATAAAGCATATTGGACAGATGGACTTCTTTGCCGGAAGCAAGGAGAATGGAATTTCTATCCAGAAGAGATTTGGGGAGGAGAAAGCCTGGGTCGTGCCCGTCAGGGCGGATCTTCTGGAGGCGGATTAGATGCCTTCAAGCCGATCCAGTCCTGCTATCGACAGGACAGAGTTATCTGGACAGGACAGATATAAAAATATCAATCGACCTCATGTACCGTCTGTCCTGTCTGTCCTGCCATTTCCACCTACCATAGTCAGGTGTTATACGAAAGAGGATCTATGTATTAGGTCCGTCCGGCTCAATATAGAAGACACTATTGGAAACTTACAGGACAAGCAGGACAGACAGGACAAAGCCTCTATTGATAGTTTTATTCTTGTCCTGTTTATTAATCATGAAACAGGACAGACCGGACAATTACTGGACAAAATTGTGGGGGTTATGAATGAGACTACTCTTTACGCCATCATCATCTGCATCTGAAGCAAAATCAATAACAGACGCTACTGAGCCTGCATTTCAGCCAATGCCAGCGTTCCATGAGCCTGAGATCGAAGCTGCTGCAGTAGAAGAAGCCGAATCCGAAATCATCATGATCAAAGATGTGACAGGCTGGGCCGCTGCACTAAAAGAAGTCCGTGATTTGGGCCTCTGCGGCCTGGATCTGGAGACAACAGGTCTTGATCCGCTGGTGGATCGGGTGCGCCTGATCCAGTTGGCCATCAAGAGAAAGGTGTTTGTGGCTGATATTATGTCGCTTGGGCCCTCGATCATGAATGACCTGGCGGATCTGATGGAGGATGGCCAGGTGAAGAAGGTGATTCATAACGCCAAGTTCGAGCTGTCTATGATCCAGGCCAGCCAGGCCAGAAGGCTGAGGCCGAAGAGCATCTTCTGCACCATGCTGGCATCCCAGGTCTGCTGGAGTGGCTATTACGTACTGATCCCAGCGCCCAAGGCCATCAAGTTTCCCTGGAAGCGCAGCCGTACAGATCACAGTCTCAAGGCCCTGGCGAAGAGGCATCTAGGACTGGAGCTCGACAAATCCTGCCAGACGTCCGATTGGAGCTCAAAGCACCTTTCCAGGGAGCAGGTGGAATATGCTGCCAAAGACGCAGAGGTCCTGCTGCCACTATACGAGATTTTAAGCGAGCTTCTTCGGATGAACAGGCTGGAGGGCGTAGCAGAGCTGGAGTTCAAGACTCTGACACCGGTGGTGGAGATTGAGCTGTCCGGTCTGCCCATAGAGGGTAAGGCAACTCTAGCCATGATGGATGCCAAGACTGCTCAGTCGAAAGAGCTGCTGCATGAACTGCAGGACGAGGCCAAGAAGAACGGATTCAAGCCCAGGCCAAAGAAGGGCAAGAAATACAGCGACCTTATAAATCCGGGCAGCCGTATGGATGTACTGGAATACCTGAGTTTCCTTGGCCTTCAGGCAATCTCCACTAAGGAAGAGGATCTAAAAGCCCTGGGATGCCCGTGGGCGGACAAGCTCCTGAAATATCGACGGGTATCTCGTCAGAAGAAGTTTCTGGAGGACTGGCTTATTCGGACCTCGCCTGTAGATGGCAGGCTTCACGCTCAATATTTCCAGATGGCTACGGTTTCGGGCAGGTTCAGCAGCCGAAAGCCCAATGCCCAGCAGATTCCCAAGAGGGGCGAGGACGGGCTGACCATGAGGAGACTGTTCAAGGCCACTCCTGGCAGGATGATAGTGAAAGCTGACTTTTCGGGGATCGAACTTCGCATAATAGCCAGGCTCTCTGGCGATAAGACCATGATCGAGGCTTTCAAAGCTGGCCAGGATCTTCATAAGCTCACGGCGAGCAAGCTGGCGAGAGTGCCTTTGGAACAGGTTACAAAGGAGCAGAGGCAGGCGGCGAAGAGTGCCAACTTCGGGCTCATCTATGGAGCTTCAGCCAGCCGGTTTCAGGCTGCTGCTAAAGAGGAGTATGGCGTGAATATGACGCTGGAGGATGCTGAACGCATTCGCCAGACCTTCTTTTCCACCTATCGAGGTGTGAAGATCTGGCATGACGGCCAGAAGGTCTCCAAATATCGGCCCAAGAAGCACTACTTCCACGATATTGAGCACGGCTATTTCAGCCGCCCATTGATATGCTCTACGACCATATTGGGCAGGAAGAGGGTTTGGGGATGGTTCAAGCAGAACACTCTGGCCAAGGAAACAGAGCTATTCAACTCTCCCTCTCAAGGGACGGGAGCGGATCTCATCAAGTCGGTTATGGTGGAGCTTTACGAGATCCTTTCATCAGGAGGGCATGAAGAGATAAGGATGATCGGCTCCATACATGACGAGCTTCTCCTGGAAGGGCCAGAGACTCGGGCCCAGGAGATGGCACAGATTTTGAAGGATGTCATGAAAAAAGTGGGAAACAAGATTCTTGATCCTGTGCCTGTCGATGCAGAAGTGACGATCTCGACCAGCTGGGGCGGCGATTGATGCCGATTAGGAGATCTGGCCTCTTCTTTGCATGGCCTAAGATGCGATCCGGGCTACCTCTCGGGATAGGGGCGTATGATGGATCCATTGGCCTGCAAGGGAACGACGTTTGGGATCTACTTTCCGCTTATTATTTTCATATTTATTTTATATAAATTGATGCTTATCGCTTTTGTTAATCCGATCAGGCTGATCTACTTCTCAAGAATTCTGCTGACTAAGTTTTTCGCCCATTTTGTTCCCCAGGAGTCCCATGGAATTCCCCAATCTACCTCCACGAAATGCCATAGGACCGACTTATTGAAATTGCTTTATGGCCTCTTCAGGTGTCAGAACTTTGAGCTTAAACTCTTCAGGTATTCGATATTCATTAAGGACTCTATCGCTTGTTATAAAATAGTCCACTTCATATGCCAGGGCGTATCCTAAATGAACTAGGTCTGTAGGCTTCATGCGGTCATCTCGCCAGGCATCGCTGTATAAACTGCAGCATATTTCTGCAACAACTCTGTTTGGATGACGAAACTTGACATCACAACGATTTAAGAGATTAACAATTTTATACAGATCATCGACGCTATGTTTTCTGCCCTCAAAACAAATGGCCGATAGCTCACCCAACACTGAGGTAGGCACGTATAGCGCCATGCCATCGCGGGTACTCAGGGCTGATATCAGTTTTTTATATCACCAGGGCACGGGCCTTTCTTTCGGGGACGTTCTTCTATTGGAAAAGAAGAGTAAGTCTGTATCAATTGTAATGTCAGTCATCTCTTCTTCCCGAACGCTCTCCTTACCTTGGCGAGCATTGCATCCTGTTCCTCTTTGGTAATTGCCTGGATGATATTGCCATGAATGTCAGTGGTGCCACCATAGGGCAAAGGATTATCTGGATCGAATTTCGGCGCGCTAGATGTTTGATCCGTCATATCGTCACCTGATTACGTTTGGATGCGTGTACATAAAAGCATTGCCCTCATTGAATTGAGAACTAAGATGCTTACGACTGGCTAGGACCCATTGAGTTACAAATTTGGACTTGTTTTGCCAGCTCATTAGATGATACTCTTCACCAACGTATTGAATTGAACTGTGAAATGGCTTCTCTTCCGACTCAGCCGGAATCCCACAATCTAACACCCAGAAAAACTACTAAGGTTTATTGGGATCATTTTGAATTCTTCTCTTTAGATACTCTAAAAGGTCTATCATGGCAGGATTTAATTCATCATGTAAATATTCTGGAAGTTTTTTATTTAGTACGTCATCTCGCCAATCTTCAATCATCATAATATTGCTCTTATCTTGAGGTGTATTCTCTATAATATCTCCATATTTTGATAGAGTTGACTGAATTCTAGATATAATTTGATCTAGCGCATGGTCATTATCAAATGAAACCTGAATTAAACCTATCATTCTCCATAGCTCTTTTTCGACCTCAGCTAACTGAATTCCATATCGTTCAGTTTTTTCCTGTTCTTCCTTAGCTAACTCAGACGCCTCAGCTCTATAGAATACAGAAAAAACCCTAGCACGGCAATGTAAAAATAATAGCTGATCTAATGGATGCACAATGCCGCTCAACTCACTATAAATTTGCTTTCGCTTCTCAAAGCGATTATTTTTTATTTGTAACCTCTGTATTAAATAAGTCGTAAAACCACCAACAAACGCACCAATTACTCCGATACCTGCAGTAATCCAAAGATTATAATAGGGCTGCAGTATTGTAATATTAGCCGCTAATGGAGAAGATACATTGACATCCATTTTTACCTCTTCGCAATTTATAGTGCCCATGCGTAGCATAGCGCTGCGTCTGCGGACTGCCCTTACAAAACAGGCTTAACAAGGAACTTATCATTGTCTTTGGCTCACAAGCGATTCACGCAATTTCATGGCGACTCGGCATTGGGGTGGGATCTGATAAAGGCTGAGGAGAAGATCAAACGCTGCGTTGAAGTAATCTTCGCTCTTACGGAAGTCGGCATGGACCCGGCCTTGCAAAAGATATGGAAAGGCTGATTCCTCAGTGCCCTCCAGAAGAACAGGAAGTATACACTCTTTCCCAGCTTCAGTGCCGATCATCCGTTTGCCAATGATATCTTCCTCTGCTGCGACAACGAAGCTCCGCATAGGCTCGTTATTGTCATACTTCTTCCGGTAAAGCGGCGTGCCCACAACAATGACTCGATCGGTCTTTCCGACACGCTCCACGAACCTCGGCACGCTGGCGCCAATCCGTGCGTTCTCCCATCTATCCAGTACCACTATGATGCCAGCCTTCTGCAAATCTGTCGCCAGGCTTCGTTCCACCCATCTCTCGTGCTCTGGATTACCCCAGGCGTAGCTTATAAAGCAATCCGGCACAGCAATCTTCTGCTCAGTCACATAATTCTTAAGGCGGAAGAGCACTTGCTCAAACTGGGAACGCTGATCCGCTGCCCAGTGGTTCGCTTCCACTTCCTCAGCCTGTCGCTTGGTGAAATGAATCGTCTGGTCGGCTTTTGGCAGCATTATTTTCTCCCCGCAGTCGCTACAGAAAGCGAACTCAACTCTGCTAGACATTTTCTGCCGGACTATCGCACGGTTAAGCGTATGACCCTTGGAACATACGACTGGATCATAGCGTCGCACTGTGAGGTTGTGCCGTTCCAGGAAGTTTTCGAAGAGACTTTGGAAAAGGGTTCGTACTGAGGCTGGCGTATTCACTCCGAAATATAGCACGAAATCCAGCTCACCATACCGCTCTGCTTCTTGGCGGAAGCCGCACACATGACCCGTCCATACCTCATAGCGGGCGTGATCCCGCCATTGGCTCGTGCGGGTGAAAGTCTGCGTGTAACCCATAAGAACCACTAGCGAGGCATACACGTTCTCCACGGCGCCGCTTACCGTGTAGGCTGCACCTTCTTCAGTGGGAGCGTCATCTTTGATCAATGGTTTCTTCAAATTGATGAGTTCTGGGAAGACAAGATAGGCGCGACCATTCAGTGGATCAATTTGGCGGAAGCTGATATTGTGTTCAAGGAATAGGACCACTGTGGAATCTATCAGAACGTCCTTCTCTGCTTCAGTGAGCTTCTCCAGTTCAGGAAATGTATATTCACTTGACAGCAATTTCTGCTCTTCAAGCGAACCTAGTCCTTTTTGATTCCTGCGGGCCTCTAGAACGAAGGACGCCGCCAGATTATTGAGCAATTCCGGTGCGAGTAGGATGCGTAGCTCTCCTTGCGAGGTCTTTAGCCGCGTTACATAGCCGTGGTTCGCTAGATGCCCGATAGCGGTCAGCATCTCATCGTCACTGAACTTCCACGTGTGGTCTGTTTTTTCCAAGCGCTGGCGAAGTTCCTCTGGCGTCAGGATTACTTCTAGGCGGCGACTATCCTCTTTCAGATTGAGAACGAAGTCTTTGATTTGCTTGAAGGTCTCGGTGGTAATGGTTGCAGGTTTATCGTTCCACTGAATCCTGGCCTGCATCTGCTGGATCAGCTCTTCGATTCCTTCCCCATATTTCGCACTGGTGGGTAGATAAGTAGAAATGCTATGCTGTTTACAAAAGGCATCCAGCTCTTTTTGCGTCAGCTGGGGAGTACCTCGATCGAAATCGGAGCCCGCAGCGATCAACATCGTCTGCATCTCGCCGAAAGGACTGGCCCCTACGTTCAATTGCTTCAGCCAGAACTCTACACCGCTCAGTGTATCAATGCGAGTTGGATCAAAAAGCATAAGAGTCATATCAGCATCGTCAAGGAACAGCAAATTCGTGAGCCGATAGTCATCCTGGCCTGCAAGGTCCCATAGGACTGCTTCACACTGTGCGCCATCGTTTCTTTGCTTGGAAAGCTGCTTTAGCAGCCAGAACTGTTGGCCATGTGTCGAAGAGTGCTCCTTATAATTGCCATGAGCAAGCCGCCAGCCAAGACATGTCTTCCCGACCCCGGAGTCTCCGACCAATACGATCTTTGAGCTTGTGTAAGCGACTGTTGACGTGGCGAATTGAGCAAGTAACGCATCATAATCCAATTTCAAGATATGAATGACTCGATCACGAAGTGTCTTTTTCCCGAAGGGGTCGTCTTCTGGCGTGCCTGGATCAGATCCAACAGTTGCCAGATAATGCATATGTGGATGGAATGCCAGTCCAGGTGCCCAAAATTTAGATCCTGGCTCTGGAATAGCCGCAATCTCTCTACCAGTTTGGCGATTCCAGATTCGGATAGTGTTATCACCTTTGCCAGCCTTTGATGCAATCAGAAGTCTATCTGCAGATAATCCTAAGCATTGAATAGATCCTGTGTGCCCCTCGATAGTACGAAGCAACTTACCTTCCCCAGTTGTCCATTCACGAATAGTTCTATCTTGGCTGGCACTGAATATTGCGGTACCATCCGGATCAAAGGCTACTGAAACTACATCTCCAGTGTGTTGCCCCTTTCTCTCCCAGAGACAATTAGTCGATACATCCCATAGGCTTACGGCTCGGTTTTCATCGCCACAAGCAATGAAGTTTCCAGAGGGATCAAAGGAAATACTTTTGATCCAACCGCCCATTAGATATCGTTCAGTAGATCCAAATGATTGAATGGGTGTAGTGGCTCCGACCCTTGTATGGCAAACTTGGCCGCTTTTGATATCAATCAAATGAAGCATCCCATCCGATCCTGTACCAGCAAACTTTTCGCCCTTTCTATCAAAAGCAACACAGCACGTTGCCCCAAAATTTAGAGAACGAAGTATCTGTCCAGTGCGAATGTTCCAAAGGATAATGCCAGGCTTTCCCACGCCTCCACTCGCCAATAGTCTGCCAGTGATATCAAACGCAGCACTATAGACGATGCCATGACCCTTAAATTTACGGATAAGACTCCCTGATTCAGTATCCCAAAGCCCGACTGTACCGTCTGCTGACGGCGATGCCAGCATCCGCCCGTCCGGCGACCATGCGATGCGCCCAACATAATCCGTATGCCCTCGCAACGTACGAATCAGTTTCACACCTGGCGGCAGGTTCTTCCGTACCTCTTCATCGGCACGCCGCCATTGATCTGCAGAGTCGTCACCCATGTGCGTCAATCCTTGAAATGAAGTCCTCCGGTTTGATCAACGACACTCCTGCCTTATGCTCAGCCAATCCTCTTCAGCCGCTCGGTTAGATATCATTTCAGTAGGTCTCTAATCACCGTATTGCATTTGCAGCACTATCTTCGCTCGCTCGACGCTCGCCAAACGCCAAATCTATCCACTACGAGATTGAGATCATCATATGCTATGCTTCCAGGGGTAAAGCAAACCTCGCTGAATCCAACATGCTGGCCTGCATAACGGTTGCGAGGCTGATTTGATTGCCATTCACGGCCTACTAAAGGCTCGACATTACCAGCAACATGCAAGCCTTCAGCCACAACATGGGCTAGCAACCGCCCATCCTTTGGGAGATGAATTCTCATTTGATCACCTCCGCCGTCGAAGGTTGCTGAACTGCCAAACAGATGTTGATCAGTAGCTACTTGGATTCCTATCAATTCCAAATCGCCCCAGCCGTATCCACGCTCGCCGCCAAGTTGAAAGCGTTGGAATGCCTCTTGCCACTTGAGAGCGTTTCCTTCCTTCTCAAACATGTATCCCATCAAAAAGACTGGTTCACCCGTATCCAATGTCAATGGAGAGATGAATTCAACCTCGTGTAGGGTTCCTTCAGTGGCCGACTGAGCGGGATAGGAGAGAGCTGTCCCTGAGTGACTGCTAAGAAAGCGGCGTAGGAATGCGCTTTCGTTCTCCCAGGGCCATTGCACAGAATAGCCATCATGGGTGTTTGATTTCTGAGCAGGATAAAAGTAGGTGAAGGCCAAGAGACTGTGAACTTGATCTCCGAACTGGTGGTACTGCTGAGAGTCCGTTGCCGGGCCATGACCCAGATATGCATCGCGCGTTAAGCGCATAGTCAGGGCGCCCCAAAGCCCGCGACCGGTGACGTAGGGACGGGTACGCTGTAGATTGCCCACTTTGCTATGGCCGATATGCAGCGGCGAACGCAGCCGCAAAACCACCTGGTATGCCTGCCAGCTCATGCCCATACTCCTCAACTGCGCGCTTTGGCCCCGTAACGGGCATAAATCAACATTTGCTCAAGTGTTTCTTTCGCTAGCAGCAACCGCTCTAGACTGCTTTGCTCTGAATCACCCAATACTTTATCGGTAATGTATTGCAGGATCTGTTCCACACCGTTACCGTTGGGTTTACCCCATCCAAAATCGAGGCTTTCCAATAAATTCAGCATCTCCTCAACGATTATCGTGCCGTTTTCCTTTTCTTTCGCCAACAGATATAAAAAACAGGCATAGACGCCGTTTTCCTGCAGCACACCCAAGGCTTTGGTAACCGCATTATCTACATCGCTTGCTTTTTTATTTTCTGTGAGATGAATGATTTTTTGAGCATGCTTCGCCGCCAACCTGTCGAGGTTACGTTGGACATTGCTCGTCATTATCGAACCTCTTGGGCGATATTTTGGTACTGCGCGCCTTTGCCGTATTCCTCTTCTATCGGCTCACCGACAATGGCAATGCGGCCAAAGCCTCGCGTGCCCATGCCGCCCACTCCCAGCCATTCAATCATCCGCAGGCCGGTGCGCACCACGTCCAGAGGGCCTCTCCATTCATTGCCAGGTAGTGGATTATTCTTTTCTGTTTTGGATTTTGGGAAGGGTCTGTTCCTGTCTCCGTCACGGTAATCATCCAGTACCACTTCAGCGGTCAAGAACGTAGCGCGGGGCAGAGCTTCATAAGTAAAGAGCGCCTTATCTACGGCTGCTCCGCGCTCCGGATCAATCGCCACAGAGGTGCGCACTTCCAGATTGCTGTTGACTATGTGACCGAATAAGGATTCTTTCACGATGGCGATTTGCTTCACATTTTGCCAGCGTTGATCTTTTTTCCACTCGTTCGGCGCCTTTACAACTGCCTTATCTTTTGCCACGCGGACCATTAGCCATCCCAGATTGAGGGCATCCTTGCGTTCCCAGGTCAATACAACCGATCCGGAATCCCACGTTTCCGCCAATTTGTTGTTTTCTTCAGCTTCGACTTCGAAACCTGCCTCATGCATGCGGTTTATTGTGCTTACCCACACAGGTCCGGCCATAGAATAGACTGGGAAAAACACTACCTGCGCGTCAAAGATATTGACCACGCCAGAGTAGGCCATCGTTTCATTGCCATTCTGTTTTTTCTTGATATAGCCAAAGGTGTAACAGACTGGGTTTTTATCCGGGTCAGTCACCTTGTCTTGACTCTGCCCGGCAGCCTCAGGTGTTTCGTAAAGCTGCGCCGCATAAGATCGCGCTGCACCATGCAGGCTAGTGCCAGGGATTTTGGGAATGCGAGTGCCAGGCTCGCGCACGATGCTGTTATCCACCCGCCCAAGGCGGTAACCGCCAGTGCCTATATGCACCGGATCAAGTGTCATTAACAAAAAGCGTTGCCGCTTGTAGGTTGCCATAGATGCCCTCCTATTCCTTCATAATTTTCATGTGAAGTTCTGCCCAATCAGTCAATTTACCGGATACACCGGCCTCCACCAACCGTTTTCGGTCATCTTCCGAAATAACGTTCCAGCCCTGCCCTTTCGGCCAAGCGGCACCGGCCAGCGTGTCAGCTACAAACTGTCGGAAGACCTCATCGGCCTCTGACTGGCCATCAGCATCCTGTCCGAACCACGTCTCACGGGTGGCTTCTATCGTATGGATGACCTGATGGCGCTGGCTGCTAGTGAGGCACTTCATGTATTCCCAGAGGCGCTCCAAACGATCAAGGTCTTCCAGGTAGAAAGGCCGCTTTCGACGCGGACGCTGGCCGTTGGCATCATAATGGATGTCGAAGCGGCGGGCTGTGGTGTCGAGGAACTCGAAGTCGAAGCGACTAGGACGAACCCAGAGTTTCAAACCTTTATTTGAAGGGGTCTTAGGATCTCTCACTTGAAGGCCATCCGTAAGCTTTCCTTTTCGCGAAGTCCATGCATCTCCCTCAAATATTCGAGGATACCATTTGTCTGATGTACTGCAATCACCGGCCACAATAGGCATCTGCCAAGCGATCCCATTATTGAATATCAACTCATGTTTGCCGGGATTAGATGGATCTTTCGCTGCTAGTCTCCAATCTTCCCATCCTGTTCCTACCGCCATGTCGAACGAACCGGCCATATTGAGCATCGCCCGGCCAGCATCGAGCACAGCACGGATCGGCGTGCGGCGCGGAGCATAGACCAATCCCAAATGCAAAGGCAGTCGGTCGCGCACTTTGCCCATTTGCCTCTCATATTCACACTTAACGGCGCGCACCAGAGCTAAGCCCTTGTTCGCTGGAACCAAGATCATGCAGAGGCTCGACTCGGCAAGGATGGGGATAGTCGGGCAGTAGCCGTCAAAGCTCTCTACGCGCTTTATCCGCACTTTGAGCAGCATTCGCTTTGCTCGCCCGAATTCGGATGTCTCCAGCACATTAAATGTGCGCTTTGAGAGTCGGTCGGCCAATTCATGCTCGGATACCTGCAAGCGCGCAGCGAAATAGCTTGCCATGAAAACGCTCTAAATAAAACAACCAGCGGCCTTAGCCGCTTCCAAGATAATCCATTTTCCTGACCTCATATCCTGCTTTTGTGATAATTCTTATCATTTCATCAAGGCTTATTGGCGCATTCGGATAAGCTCTTGGATGCTTGATGT
>MVQH01000046.1 GCA_002067755.1 Methanosaeta sp. PtaB.Bin018 | reverse complement strand
GCCGAGGTGGAAGCGGCCCGGGCCAGGCATCCCCGGGCAGAGGTGCTGGTCCATCCCGAATGCCGCCCGGAGGTCATTGATCTGGCAGATTTCGTTTACAGCACATCGGGAATGGGAAGGCATGCCCGGTCCAGTGCGGCCGGAGAATTTGTCATCGGCACGGAGACGGGAATGATCCATCGGCTGAAAAAGGACAATCCGGGCAAGGAGTTCTATCCCCTGAGCAGGAATGCCATCTGCCAGAACATGAAGAAGACCAATCTATCTTTAATCCTGCAGGCGCTGCAGACCTTAGAGCCGCGGGTCAGCGTGCAGGAGGAGACGGCCGTCCGGGCCAAGAGAGCGATTGAGAGAATGCTGGCAGTCAGAATTTAGGCGATCTCTCCCCTCTGGCCGGGATAAAAGCCGATTACCTCTTCCCAGCAAAACCTCCGCCGGGCAGAGCATGGCAATCTTTATAGAGGATGAAAACTTCTTGCCCCTCAGCGGCGAAAAAGCGCGCCCTGAGCGATAAAGGTTTGAATCAGACTGACCCAACACTGGGACGCAGCAGCGCCTATTGCCAAGGTGGCGGAGCGGCTACGCAAATGCCTGCAGAGCATTACCACTCCGGTTCGAATCCGGACCTTGGCTTTACCAATGGTTATCCCCATATAAAATTCGAATATGTCCTTTTGGGCTTTCCTTCGTTTTGAATAAAAAATAAAATCGACTGATATATTTAAGGGAAAGGCTTATATCTTCTCAAGTTATTTGATTAAGGTCCTAATTATTCAGGGGGCTTAATCAGTTTTGAGCGATTCAACGGGCTACGACGCAAGCCAAATCCAGGTCCTTGAAGGTCTTGAGGCAGTTAGGCGCAGGCCTTCCATGTACATCGGCAGTACGGATACACTGGGGCTGCACCACCTGGTCTACGAGGTAGTGGACAACAGCGTGGACGAGGCCCTGGGCGGCTACTGCAAGGAGATAAACGTAACAGTTCACAAGGACGGCAGTGTATCCGTCAATGATGATGGCCGCGGAATACCTGTGGACAATCATCCTCAATATAACCGTCCGGCTCTTGAGATCGTCATGACCGTTCTGCATGCAGGCGGCAAGTTCAACCACGAATCCTACAGCGTCTCCGGCGGCCTGCACGGCGTAGGAGTCTCAGTGGTCAATGCTCTTTCCGAGTGGCTTGAGGTGGAGGTCAGGAGAGACGGTAAGGTTTACTGGCAGCGATATGAGCGTGGCAACGTTGTCTCCGATGTCCAAGTCAAGGGAACTTCGGATAGCACAGGTACCACTGTCACATTTAAGCCGGATGGCTCGATCTTCGAGGACACAGAATATAACTTCGACACACTCTCTTCCCGGCTGAGGGAGCTGGCTTTCCTCAACCGCGGCCTCAGGATATCCTTGAAGGATGAGCGAACTGACAAAGAGAATGACTTCTGCTATGAGGGCGGCATAATCTCCTTTGTGGAGTATCTAAATGCAAACAAGGAGGCACTGCATAAGCCTCCTTTGTACTTTTCCCGCAGCAAGAATGGAACGCAGGTGGAGGTTGCCCTGCAGTACAACAGCTCCTACAATGAGAACATCTTCTCCTATGCCAACAACATCAATACTCGTGAGGGCGGCACCCACCTCATGGGCTTTCGCGCTGCTCTGACCAAGACTGTGAATGAGTATGCGCGGGAGAATAAGTTGATCAAGAACGAGGCGAAGCTCGGAGGCGAAGATCTGCGCGAGGGACTGGTTGCAGTCATCAGCGTGAAGCTTCCAGATCCACAATTCGAGGGCCAGACCAAGACGAAGCTCGGGAATAGCTCCATTCGAGGAATCGTCGAGTCGATGGTCTCTGAGGGCCTGGCCGAATACTTCGAGGAGAACCCTCTGGTTGCCACGACCATCGTTGAGAAGGCAGCCGAGGCGCTGCGTGCTCGAGAGGCTGCCCGCAAAGCCAAGGAGCTGACCCGGAGAAAGAACGCCTTGGGCTCCGGGGGCCTGCCGGGCAAGCTGGCAGACTGCTCCGACAACGATCCCTCAAAGTGCGAGATCTACATAGTCGAGGGCGAATCGGCCGGCGGCAGCGCCAAGCAGGGCCGCAACCGCCATTTTCAGGCCATCTTGCCCTTGCGCGGCAAGATCCTGAATGTAGAGCGGGCCAGGCTTGACAAGATCCTGAAGAACAGCGAGATTCGAAACATGATTGTAGCCTTTGGCACTGGCATAGGAGATGAGTTCGACATCTCAAAGGCCAGGTATCACAAGGTAGTAATCATGAGCGTCGATGGTGAAGAACCGACATTTGTACGCGATGCAGACGGCACTCTTCATTCCGTGAAAGTGGGTGCATTCATTGATCGCCTGATCGAAAAGGGTGAGAATCCTTCAGCTTACGATGTGCTGTGCTTCGATCCTAAGTCAGGTGAGGTTCGTTTCAAACCCATCAAGAGCGTCCTGCGGCACGATCATACTGGGCCGCTTTATGAGATCGAGACCGCCTACGGTCGCTCTGTTCGCGTTACAGGCGAACACAGTGTTTTTGTGGCCGATCCATCGGGCAAGCCGCAGCTGAAGCGTGGCGATGAGATTGTGGTCGGCGATTTGCTCGTAGCACCCTCTCACGCCCCGCTGACCGGCGTAGCCCCGCAGCGGATCGACCTCTTGCGTTTATTTATCGAAGCCGGTAGCGCGCTCGGCTCGGATATCGTTGCCCGAGGTCCAGGGGTAGAGGAGTATTTCAAAGCTAGTGTGCGCGCCGATTATGCCGAAGATCCGCAGATGACTGAGGCCAGAGTGACCATACCTGCTCGGGTGGGAGAGCTTCTTAAATCCCGCCGAAAGGCAATGGGCATCAGCCAGAAGTCGATCTGCTTATCAGTGGGGATTTCCCAGCCCGTCACCTATTACGCCTGGGAGCGCGGCGAATCGCGGCCTACGCTGACCCATTTTAAGAATTACGTCCAACTGTTGGAACTGGAGGACGATGCCGTTCTGACTCAGGTGGAGGTGGGCGATAGTCGGCTCGATCATATCTGGCGTACCCAATATCGTGCCGCTCCGAGGAACCGGGTCCGCGACTATGTATATCTTAGCAGCCTGCGCTCCTCTGATCTGCCCTATCTTGGCGAAGATATCGTGCTGACTCCCCGGCACCACGCAAATCAAGCCCTGCCGCGTTACATTCCCATCAGCGAATCGCTGATGATGCTGCTTGGCTTCTTCGTGGCAGAAGGCTCACTCAGCCAGAGGAGTGGCATTCGCTTGGCAATTGGCAGGCGAAACGAGGCCTTTATCAATGAGCTAACCGATGCTTTTCGCGCCGTGTTTGGGATCGAACCAGTGTTCTACAGAGCGTCGGACCGCGTCAGTGAGCTGCGCCTACAGAACAGCGTTGTCAGCACTTTCTTTAAGCTACTTTTCGGGTCCGACCGGTTGGATGCAGCCAAAAAATCCATCCCGGATATGGTGTTCAACGCTGAAAAGCCGTTACAGATGGCCTTCCTGCGCGGCTATTTCCTCGGGGATGGCACCCTTGGGCAACGCATGATCTCGTGTGCAACGACTTCAGAGACCCTGTCCAGCCAACTGATGTACTTGCTGATGAGTCTGGGAGTGCACGCTTCGCTAACTGTGCGAAAGCCGACCGGAGAGCCCTCTGGCCTAATCCGCAGCAAGCCAATCATCACCCGAAAGACCGCCTATTACCTAACCATCGCCGGGCGGGAGGCGCTGACCCGGCTCGAACCGGTCTGGCGCGATCATGCTCGTGCCCCGCAGGTCCGTGAATGGCTGTCCAAACCTACAGGAAAGAGCCGTCGGCTGCAGGTCGTACCGCTGGAAGGCCAGCTCGTTGGCCTGCCTGTACGCCAGGTCCGAAAGATCGTCGGGCAAAGGCAGATGGTCTATGACTTTTCGGTAGAAGGCGACGAAACCTTCATCTGTGGGCGAGGCGGCATCTGCTGTCACAATACCGATGCGGATGTCGACGGATCGCACATACGTACGCTTCTGCTGACATTCTTTTATAGGTACATGAGGCCCCTCATCGAGGCCGGCTATGTCTACATCGCCCAGCCTCCTCTCTACCAGGTCAGGAAGGGAAAGCAGGTCAATTACGCATACTCTGATGAGGAGCTCAATTCGATGGTTCAGTCCCTTGCAAAGCCCAGCATCCAGAGGTACAAGGGCCTGGGAGAGATGAACCCTGAGCAGCTCTGGGAGACGACCATGAACCCTGAGAAAAGGACGATGCTGAAGGTCACCTTGGAGGATGCTGTGGAGGCCGACCGCATCTTCACCATTCTCATGGGGGATCAGGTGGAGCCCAGAAGGGATTTCATCGAGAAGCATGCCAAGTATGTAAAGAACCTTGATGTGTGAGGTGGCTCTTGACGGAAGTACAGGTTAACATCACCGAGGAGATGAAGTCTTCCTATATTGATTATGCTATGAGTGTGATCGTGGGCAGGGCGCTGCCGGATGTGCGGGATGGCCTGAAGCCTGTTCACAGGCGCATCCTTTATGCCATGTACGAGCAGGGCATGACCCACGATCAGCCCTACAAAAAATCCGCACGCGTCGTCGGAGATGTCATGGGTAAGTACCATCCCCACGGCGATCAGGCCATCTACGAGACCATAGTCAGGATGGCCCAGGACTTCTCCATGCGTTATCCTCTGATCGATGGCCAAGGAAACTTCGGTTCTATCGACGGAGATCCTGCTGCAGCCATGCGTTACACTGAGGTTAGGCTCTCCAAGATCGCTGAAGAGATGCTTGCAGACATTGAGAAAAATACAGTGGACTTTGTTGCCAACTACGACGGCTCTCTGAAAGAGCCGTCCTTGCTCCCGGCAAAGCTTCCCAACCTTCTCTTGAACGGCTCTACGGGAATTGCTGTGGGCATGGCCACCAACATCCCTCCACACAACTTGAAGGAGCTGGCAGGAGCGATCATTCATCTCATCGACCAGCCAGATGCAACCTTGCACGATCTCATGAGCTATCTGCCCGGTCCAGACTTTCCAACGGGCGGATACATCGTTGGCAGGGCGGGGATTGAGGCCGCCTACCTGACAGGTCGGGGAAGCATCCTCTTGCAGGCAAAATCGGAGATTGAGGAAGGGCCTAAAAGCACCAGGATAATCTTCACAGAGCTGCCCTACCAGGTGAACAAGGCGAAGCTGATCGAGGACATCGCTGAGATGGTAAAGGGGGGCAGACTGGAGGGCATATCCGATCTCCGGGATGAGTCGGACAAAGAGGGCATACGCCTTGTCGTCGATGTCAAGAGTGGATTCAATGTCCATGTGGTCTTAAACCAGCTTCATAAGCATACTGCTCTGCAGACCAGCTACGGCATAAACAACATGGTCCTGGTGGACGGCCTGCCCAAGACAATCTCTTTGAAAGAGACCCTTGAGCAGTACATCCACTACCGCTCGCAAGTCATAGAGAGGCGCACAAGGTTCGATCTGGATGCAGCCGAGAAACGTGCTCATATCTTGGCAGGCCTCTTAATTGCGCTGAAGAACATCGACGAAGTAATACGAATGATAAAAGCAGCAGCCTCGCCCACAGAGGCCAAGGATGCCCTGATGAATGCTTTTGCCTTCAGCGAGGAGCAGTCAAAAGCCATCCTTGACATGAGGCTCCAGCGCCTGACTGGGCTGGAGCAGGACAAGATCGTCTCGGAGGCGGCAGAGCTGGAAAAGCTCATCGCCCAGTTGAGGAAGATCCTCTCAAGCAATCTTGAGATCATGGGCATCATCAAAGGAGAGCTGAGAGAGCTGTGTCAGGCATATGGCGACGAGCGCAGGACAAAGATCATCGAGGCCGAGGGCGAGGTTCGAGCAGAGGATCTCATCCAAGATGAGGATGTGGCAGTGACCATCACCAGTTCCGGATACATCAAGCGGCAGCCTGTCGCAGCCTACCGCATGCAGCGTCGTGGAGGGCGCGGGGTCGTCGGCGCAGAGACCAGAGATGAGGAGTTTGTAACTGATGTCTTCACTGCTTCAACCAAGGATTATCTGCTCTTCTTCACCGACAAGGGGAAGGCTCACTGGCTCAAGGTCTATGAGGTTCCATCCCTCGGGCGTGCCACGCGGGGAAAGTCCATCGTGAATCTCTTGCAGCTAGAGCCGGATGAGAAGATAACTGGAGCGATACCCGTGAAGAGCTTCGATTCGGGGTTCATAGTCCTCGTAACCAGAAGCGGCAACATAGTGAAGATGCCACTGCAGGCATTTTCCAATCCTCGCAAGGGGGGGATAAAGGCAGTGAACCTCAAGGGCGACAGCCTGGTCTCGGCAAGGCTTACCGATGGGAATAAGGAGCTGCTTGTGGCCACAAAATTTGGAAAGGCCATTCGCTTTAAGGAGAGCGATGTGCGGGCGAGCAATCGGGGCACCATGGGCGTGCGGGCCATCAGCTTGAACCTTGGAGACGAGCTGATCAGCATGGATGTGATCAATCCTCAGTCTGGCTCAACACTGCTCACTGTGACAAACCAGGGATATGGCAAGAGGACTGAGCTTGACGAGTATCCACAGCAGAGACGTGGCGGCAAGGGCGTGAAGAATATCGATACTCGCAAGGGATTTGTCTGCTGTACCACCACAGTGTCAGAGGATGATGAGCTGCTGGTGACGACCAAGGACGGCGTGATGATACGCATACCAGCGAGCGATATTCGCGTGCAAGGAAGGGCCACACAGGGCGTGCGAATCATGAATGTCAAGCCAGGCGATGAGGTAGCTGCGGTGGCAAGGATAACATAGATACCTGAGGATTCCTAAAAAACCTTGCTTTAAAACATCATTCGTCCTGAGATCAATTTTCCTTTTTTAATTTTTTAGCTTTTATGTTCGAATACTATCGATTTTCCTTGAATTTCTCTCTTTTTATGTTCATTTTTCGATGGCATCCGCTATGTCTAAATAACCTTGGCATTTTTTAATGTGCAGAGCTGATATAGGTTAAAAGCGAACGCTGTAACCATCATCATGACCCCAACCCTCTTAACTGTGGTAACCAGCACTCTGCCTGGATGAATGCTCTGTCGATAAATTGAGGAATCCTAAAAACCTTGCATTAAAGCATCATTCTTCTTGAGATCAATTCTCTTTTCAATTTATTTAGCTTTTAAGGAGGAGATACAGAAAATCTGAAGAGCTGCACGCCAGGGATGGCTCCTCCAGGATGCTCCGGACCGGAGGGCGATCCCTCAGCTACAACATACGATTCTGTGCGGGCACCGGCCCATGCGATCAAAAATATGGGCAGGGTTTGACGCAACTCTCATCATGGATCCCGCCAGATTCAACGCTGGCAGGCTCATGTCCGTCACTCAGCCGGTATCGCGTAGACCCAAGCCACACCTCTTCCGCCGGTCTCGCTGTTCTGCGACCATGTGGACGGATCGGAATCGACGACCTCGTAGGTTCCGGGAGGAAGCACGACATCCGGCTCCACAACCCAGTAGGCATTGGGCACTCCACCCATTCCAGGCTCGCCATATGCCTGCCAGGGGCCGTACGTGTTACCTGCGGAATCTCTTAGGGATATGCTACCGGGCGTCATGCCCTGCCCGGAGTTCCAGTGGTATGTGCGGATCTTGGTGATCTTCATCGAGCTCTCGAGGGTGAAGATCGTGGGCACAGTCGGGGCGTTGTACACAGCCGCAAGGGTCGGCGTCTCAAGTATCAGGGTCTCTTCGGCTTCTGTGCTGGCACGCGTACCTGTCCAGTCGCCGCTCCATTCGCCCACAGAGCCGTACCTCCAGCGGCCTGTAAATGTTCTGCAGTCCTCAGAGATCGTCAGTTCTGCATCCCCTGCATCGCTGGAAGGGCTGTACGTCGGATATTCCGACCATGTGCCGATGAGCTTGTTGCCGACCACCCGTCCCGCTATCCTGCCCTGATCGTGGGTGTAATCTCCTGTGACGCTATCGCCGACCTGCTGCAGCGTCATGGTGCCCCAGTTCGTCTCCCACCTGCCGCTCCAGTCACATGCAGCGCTGCCGGTTGTGACGCCTGCTGGTGTCACCCTGCTTCCTTTGGCCTGGAAGATGTAGCCGTAGCCGGTCGGCATCCTGACCAGCCTCACGGCATCCTTCCCGCCGGCCGTGGTCATCGAGATCGTGAAGGTGCCTGTGTTGGGGTACGCCGGGTCGCCCGTGATATACTCATGTGTGCAGGGAGACAGATCCCCGCCGGTCCAGGCGCCCGAGATCGTCGTGGATCTGTCCTCCCAGGGGCCTGTGGCAGTGCCAGTCAGACTGAGACTGACACCCGTGAGGTGGACGTACTGCTCGCAGACAGGGGCCACGCTGAGAGTGCCTCTCACGGCTGCGCCGTTGAATTCGAGGACCAGCTCCGCCGGGCGGCCATCGTACTCCGTGTATCCGGAGTATTGAACGGTTGTCTCGCAGAGGGCTGTCTGATGGAAAGCGCCCAGGAGAAGCAGAAGCATCAGGAATTTCATGATTGACATAGAAGTTTTTCCAGGACAATTGTATTTAAAAATAATGGTTCATCGCTGTTTAGTAGGGGTGAACTTGAATCGCGAAATCTCTCTCGTCTTCGTGGCTCTGTACTGAAACGTGATGCGCTAACACAACCGCAGAGACACGAAGACACAGAGGAGATAATTTATGCCCGATACCACCCACACAATTCAGTGAAGAGCCCCAAAAAAAAGCTCATGGGCCTTGAGAAGAGGCTTGGAACGCATGTATTCCCCACTTAATGAGAGTTAAGGTTATAAACTCGCTTGCAGGATTGGCTAGAAGAAAGGAGGGTGAGCCGACACACCATATTGCGGGAGGTGAATCTTGTAATAGTGGCCAATTGTGTCGGCTTTTGTGGTACATTTTGCGCTACAGCAGCTGCCCGTTTGAGGCTCTATTTAGGAGCTTATACGAATAAATATTTATATCTTTTGGCAAGGTGCTCTAGCCATGCAACCTTGCCAGGACGGCTCCCACGACCCGGTCGAATGCCCTTGCAGCCGGCGTCTCTTTCGTGGTGAATGTCTGGCCCATGTCGCCAAGCCTTCCTATTTCTGCGTCCAGCGGTATGGTCCCCAAGAAAGGCACATCTAATTCTTGCGCTGCACGCACGCCACCACCCGTTTTGAATACCTCGATCTTCTCGCCGCAGTGTGGACAGATGAGGCCGCTCATGTTCTCAACTATGCCCAAGACCCGCACCTCCATCAAGCGGAACATATTAACAGCCTTGCGAGAATCCAGCAAGGCGACCTCTTGCGGCGTGGTGACGACGACAGCTCCATCCAGGCCGGAGATGAGCTGCGCTGCGCTGATGGGCTCGTCGCTGGTTCCCGGCGGCAGGTCCACCAGCAGGAAATCTAGATCTCCCCAGTTGACCTCTGATATGAACTGCTTTAGGGCGGCCATCTTCATTGGGCCGCGCCAGACCACTGCCGAGTCCCGACTCTTGAGGAGCAGGGCCATTGAGATTACCTTCAATCCGCTGGCATTGGCAGGCTCAAGCCCGTTTGGACCGGAGACCAGTTGATGGTCCTCAATTCCCAGAAGCTTGGGGATATTTGGGCCTGTTATGTCTGCATCCAGGATGCCAACCTTGTAGCCCCTGCCTTGCAGGGCAGCGGCCAGGTTTACTGTAACAGTGCTCTTGCCAACCCCGCCTTTTCCGCTTCCAACCACGATCTTGTGCTTGATTTTAGCCATTCGATCTTCTGTCTCGAGCTGCAAGGCCCTCGGATCGGTGCAGCTCTCCTTCTCCTGGCAAGAACCACATGAGCCATCGCAGTGCTCGTGATTCGCAGTTTCTGATCTCGGTGAGCTTTTCATGGCATATTGGAGCTTATGAGATCATGTATATAGTCTTTGTCTCAAGACAGGCTTTGCACCAAAAAAGTCGTGCCTGCACTCAGGTGCGAATACGAGGTGTTGACTGACTTTGTCTCTAACTTTTTTGGATGCATGAGTGGCCTTTCGCATAAATCAGCGAAGAGGCCTTCAGAGAATGCTTGGAAAAACATGGAGTCGGAGAAAAAGCAAAAACCCTTGTGAGGCATCCGCTCAAGCCATATTTCATCTTCGTTTGGCGAACTGATATGGCCATCATGTGATCATATCAGCTAAAAATGCCATCCGTTGATGTTTTTTTTTACAGAAAATCGAGTGCGCCGATCGGGATTCGAACCCGAGTTTAGGCGTTGGCAACGCCTAGTGATAACCGCTACACTATCGGCGCGGTGCTGCACAGTGCATCTCCTCCAATAACCTCCTAGTCTAAAAACATTGCGGATAATATGGCCTGCCCGCGTCTCCCTCCTTCGAGCCTGCATACCCTTTATCTACCTTGAGCCGGACAGTCCTATAGGTGAGTTCGCTTGCATGATGTCATCATAGTAGGAGCAGGTCCCGCGGGGCTGACTGCTGCCATGTATTGCGCGAGGGGCGGAAAGAAGACGCTGGTGCTGGGCAACGTCTACGGCTCGCAACAGTCCATGGGCGGCCTTTACGAGAACTATCCTGGATTTCCCGATGGCATACAGGGCATAGAGCTCTCTGAGAGGATGCTGGCGCAGGCCCTGAAGTTCGGCGCAGAGAATCAGACCGAGCAGGTTGAAAAGATAGTGAACCTGGGAGACTTCTTCCGCTTGAAGACAGAGAATTGGCAGTATGAGGCCAGGGCCGTCATCCTGGCAATGGGCGCTAGCCACCGCTTGATCGGCGTTCCCGGTGAAAAGGAGTTCACATCCAGGGGCGTCTCCTACTGTGTGCATTGCGACGGTGCACTTTTCAGGAATAAGACGGTCGCTGTTGTGGGCTACGGCAACGGCGCTGCCAGAGCGATACTGTATCTGGCCAACATCTGTGGCAAGGTCCATCTTCTCTCATCGCGTGACAGGCTGGTGGCAGAGTCGGTGTACCTGGAGCGCATAAAGACGCTTTCCAATTATGCTGCAACCTTCGGTGCTGAAATAACAGCAATACTGGGCGACCAGTCTGTGACAAGCATTGAGTTCAAGGTTGGAAATACTCCCAGATCGCTGAAGGTGGACGGCGTATTTGTTGAGATGGGAATGAGGCCCAATTCTGAGCTTGCCGAGGCATTGGGCTTGGAGATGACCAAAGGAGGATATGTGAAGGTCAACCGGCTGTCGCAGGAGACCAGCATGCCTGGTGTTTTCGCAGCCGGTGACCTGACAGGCGGACGAATGCAGGTCGCAACCGCAGTCGGCTCGGGCGCCTCGGCTGCAATAAGCGCATTGCAGTATCTGGGATGATCGGACTTTAGGATCTGCAAGGGGATCAATGGCCAAGGATAAAAGACGACTGGACCTCACGCGCCCTGTGGCCGTCTGGCGTTCGGAGGACTTGCTGGACGGCTGCAAGGCAGCAGCCCTTACTATGATCCTTCGCACAGTTGGATGCAGATGGAACCGTTGCACCATGTGCGGCTATGCGAGCGAAGGAGCGCCTGCATCGGCTAAGGACCTGGTGGCACAATTTGAGCAGGCCATGCAAAGATGCTCTCCAGAGGTCCAGGTGGTCAAGATCTATACCAGCGGCAGCTTTTTAGACCCGCAGGAGATGCCTGCTGTGGCCCGAGATGAGATACTGCAACGCTTAGAGGCGATGGGGATTAAGAGGCTGGTCATCGAGACCAGGCCTGAGTACATCAACCAAGACGTGGTCGAGGCGTGCCTATCTCATCTGGATACCGAGTTTGCCATCGGCCTTGAGAGCTCGAACGATCTTATCCGCGAACACATCATCCACAAGGGCTTCAGCTTCCAGGATTTCGTCGAAGCCTCTGAGGAGGTCCACAGGCAGGGAGGACGGGTAAAAGCGTATCTTCTGTTAAAGCCGCCTCTGCTCTCAGAGGGCGAGGCCATGAGGGATGCTATGGTCTCTGCAAAAGCGGCACGAGGCTATGCAGAAGTTCTCTCTCTTAATTTATGCAATGTCCAGCGCAATACACAGACTGAGAGATTGTGGGAGCGAGGCGAATTCAGACCACCGTGGCTGTGGTCAGCACTGGAGATCTTGAAGAGCGTTCGAGGAACGATCGTTTGCGATCCCGTAGGCGCAGGAACCAGGCGAGGCCCACATAACTGCGGCAAGTGCGACTCTGCAGTGGCCGAGGCCATCCGGGCGCATGCTATCGCGCAGGACACAAGGGTGTTTGATGAGCTAGACTGTGAATGCAAATCTACCTGGCGCGATCTGATGGATCTGGAGGAGGAGTCCTTCGGGACCCCTCTTATCTAGCTGCCTTGCACATCTCCAAATCATGTTAATAGATCGCTATCTTCGACCTTCTCAGGATAAGAACCGGCCTGGTCGAGGAGTTGGCCACATCATAGGCTGTGCTTCCGATCCGTCCCTTCTTGATGGCAGCTGCGCCCTGTGAACTTATGGCAACGAGAGAGACATCCTCAGCATCTGCCAAAGACCTTATCTCCTCCACAGGATTTCCGACTGCGACCTTTGGAGTGACCTTTATGCCACCCTTAGCAAGCTCCCCTGCGATCTCATTGACCTTATTCGTTGCCGCAGCGACGAAAGCATTGATCTCTTCCTCTGTCTCGCCCTTTGAGACCACATTGAGCAATATCAGCTCCCCAATGCCCTGCAAATTCTTAAGGAATGATAGCGCCACCTCTGATGGTTGGGAGAAGTCTGTAGGAAAGAGAACTCTGGAAAAGATCCTGTTGCAGTGCTTCTCAAGATCACCATTCTCCAAAACCTTATAGCGCATGACAAGTAGATGCGTATCTCCGAAGCGCAGCACATTTCTGGAGACGCTCCCCAGGAGGACGCTCTCAATCAGACTCTTTCCTCGAGCGCCCATGGCAACGAGGGATACCTTCTCCTCCTCAGCCACCTTTTGAATGGCGCTTGCCACTTCACCCTCCAATACAGAGACCGCCCTCACCTTTACATTTATATCTGGAGTTCCTAAGACCTTCTTCTCCTCGATCAGCCTCTTCTCCGCCTCTTTGAGCTCTGCCACAGGGTCCCACACCCTTGTGATGACGCTCCTGGATATCACATTTAAAAGCACTATCTCCTTTACTCCAGGAATCTCGCCAGCACACTCAATCACCTTGCGCGCATGCTTAGAAAAATCAGTTGGTATCAGTACTCTTTCGAACATACTCATCCACCTTAATCGTATCTGGGATCAGTCTGTATTTCTAATTATCTAATAGACCCAGACTTTGTACTAAATAAACCCAGACTTTGTACTAAATATAATTAATATTTTAAACTATTCAAAAAGAGGTTAAACCAAAAAAACAGCATCATTAAAGCTAGCAGTCCGACTGCCCAACGCCATAGAAAAAAAGTGCAGTCCGCGAAGATACTCTGGACAAATGGCCTAATGGAAATTTTTCCAAAAACCTTTATAGGGATTATTTTGATCTACAAATGGACATTGACTTGTTTTTTTCGATTAAAAAATTTAATTCATATTCTAACGCAATTTAAATCAATATTAGACTTATAAGTCCATTTTTGACTCATATAAATTATTTATATTTGCAAAAACCAGGAAAAACAGAAATATAGATCATAGTAACCAATTAAAGCAACCTAAACGCCTAAATAAAAACCAAAAGCATTTAATATCTGAAGATCATCCACGTGGGCAGGCTCTCTGCAGAGAGATGCAGAAAAAGAGGTGGTCGTATGGTTTCGATACTTGGAGAGGTAGTCACTCCAATAGATATCGGTTTGTTTGTTATTGTACTAATTGTGCTTGTTGCCCCATTTAAAGTAAAGCCTGTGGAAAAAAACCTGGAAGCTTTTCTCTTTATAATGGGCGCCCTGGCGGTCACGTTGACCAGTAAGTGGTCGTTTGAGCTAGTTAAGTTGGCTGCTGAAGAGCCCATCATCAAGGGCATTGTGCCAGCCGTTTTGGTAGCAGGTTTGATCTTCTTCTATGGCCAAAAGCAGTTTCAATCCTTTATGAACGGCCTGGTAAAGAAGGTGAATTTATCAATAATTATATTTGCAGCTACATTCATACTTGGAATTGTTTGCTCAGTCATCACTGCCATTATCTCATCCCTGTTCCTTTGCGAGATCGCGAACGCATTGCCTTTGCAGCGCAAGGATAAGATCAATTTCGTCATCATCGCATGTTTCGCCATAGGCCTCGGAGCAGTGCTGACTCCTCTTGGCGAGCCCCTGTCTACTATCGCCATCACCAAACTTCAGGGCGAGCCATACAATGCGGGCTTCTGGTATCTGGCGGATCAGCTTGGCATATTGATCGTTCTTGGAGTTTTGGCATGTGCTCTCTTCGGCATGTTCTATGTTGGAAAGAGGGCTGCTACGGGAGAGGTTATGGCCATGGGCGAGGAGTCTGGAGGTGTCAATGAGGTTTTCATCAGGGCAGCCAAGGTATGGCTGTTTGTATCCGCATTATTCCTATTAGGTGCCGGGATGGAGATACTCATCTTCAAGTATCTGACCAAGATCCCTGATTTTGTACTCTTCTGGGTTAACATGATCTCAGCCATTCTGGACAATGCTACGCTGACAGCAGCAGAGATCTCCCCAGCCATGAGCCAGAGACAGATCAATGCGGCCCTATACGGTCTACTGATCTCTGGCGGCATGCTCATACCTGGCAATATCCCCAACATCATCTCTGCTGGCAAGCTGGGAATCACCAGCGGCGAGTGGGCAAAGCTGGGCGTGCCATTGGGCCTTGTGCTTAACGCCGTTTACTTCATAGTAGTATTCGTCCTGGGAATCAATCCAACCCTTGGATTGTAAAAGCGACGCATAAGGCATCACCAATCTTTTTTCCCAGAAAAAATTTACATGTAGCTGTAATTTTCTATCTTTTGGCCTGGCAATAGGGGAATTTTCACCTGCATCCATAGGACCTCTTCCTCACCTTCTCGTCCTCTGTGGTACATTGACACCTCCAGGCCGTTTTCGAGCACATCATCTCTCTTTTCCAGGCCACCGAGTTCGTTGTAATGCTTCTGTGTATCGTCGAGGATGCGCCCGAATGCTACCTCCTGCAGAGCTTCGCCCATGAGAAGTCTATCCTTGGTGTCGCCTTTGAGATAAATACATTCAATAGTCGGAGCGCCTAAAAAACGATAGATTTCTCTTGCCAATTCATATCCCTGCAATGATGGAACTATCAGCGTAAAGTCTTGAAAGTTGTGCTGCAGTATCTGCAAAAGCTCCGTGAATAAGTGAAAGTCCATCTTGCAATACTTGTATAGCTTATCAAGCACGATCTCCCTCTTGTTCATATCGATTTTCAGGGAGATTTCGACAGCCACGCCTTTTAGGCCGCATTTTGCCCTCTCTTCTTCCGCCAGGCGATCGAATCCATGCTGTAACCTCTCGAAAAGAGCAGAGATCTCACTCAAGAAAAGATGCCTTCTCTCTTCATCGTTAGCAGCACTATCTTCACAAAAGTCAAGCGACGCAGAGATACAGGGCCAATTGCTTGAGAATCCCTCGATGGGGTCTTGGATGTTCTTCGACAGGGATCATCACTTCCAAATTACTAGCTTGCGAACTATTATCAGTGTCAGGATTAATATTCAGGATTAATATTATTAAGCATGACCTCCTAATTCTCGGCATAGTGTATCCGTATATTAGAACTTTTTGTGACCGGTCTTACCGATGAGGTGAGGTAGATCAGCAGATGTCTGAAGGCGTAAAATGCCAGAACTGTGGCAGAGAGATCCCAGAAGAAGAGGTCTTATGCAACTGAGGGCAAGACCTTATGTGAGGATTGCTATATCGATGTGGTCCATCGTCCTATTTTCTGTTGCCAAAGTCAGGGGGATGAAAATTTTGAGCAGAAGACAGGAGACCGATCGAAGAGCCAAAAAAAAATGATACAAACCTGCCCCAGCCGGGCGAGGCAGATCATCTGTTGCCTTTTCAGGCAGTCCAGTCATCCTCATCGAGCCAGCTATGAGGCCTCATCTTTGAGCTGACAGACGCTCTCTCCCTGGATTGTCTGCCAATTATCTTGGTTGCTGTCTGTGTGCTGACCTTTCCTCGCATCAGATTGTAGGCGATCTCTGGATCGATGTTGTATTCCTCGAGATATTGCGCATAGGACAGGTGCTCTCCCAAAGCTGAGATGTATATAGGATCGCCGACGATTGGGGTTATCTTGCCAGCGGGCAAAATCCACTCAAACCCTTCGGGAAGGGTACACTGGAGCCAATCATCGTCTTCTTTCAGTGCCTCTGCGGGAACTTCGTTCACAACGCCACAATTCTTGCAGATGAACTTCTTCATGCTACTCACCTTCGATAGATAGGCTATGGAACATGACAGTATATATAATTTACTTCGATAATAAATTTTGACAAGCCGCTTTTGTAAGGTCAGACCAAAACATTTTCTCCTTTGGTCTCTATCTTCAATGAGAGCTGGAGAAGAAGGATGATGGGCATTTGAAACTGTGCAAAGTTTGGTTCCGCTGGAGCAGCAAGAACTCCTACAGCATTGCAGCTCTGATGCCATTGATCTTGGCGAGCTTGGCCAGTAGGCCAATGCCTGGAATTATGCTCTACAGCTTTGCAACTTCCCAGGCAGAGGAGATCTATCGCGAGATCTCCATGGCGAGTGTAGATGCTGTTTATGTAGCCGGTGGCCCGCACCCGTCTGCCGCGCCTGAGGAGGTTTTGGAGCATTTCGACTATGTTGTCATCGGAGAGGGCGAGGAGACGCTGCCAGAGCTGCTTAAAACTATAACAGCAGATGGTGATCCTGCCACTGTAAAGGGTATAGCTTACAAAAAAGGGGGCAGGGTCGTGTTCACAAAGAGAAGGCCTCCCGTGGATCTGGACTGCCATCCTCCTTTCGGAGAGATTCTGGCGCCCATTGAGATCTCCCGCGGTTGCCCCTGGAAATGTGCATACTGCCAGACGCCGCGCCTGTTTGGCTGCGAGATGCGCCATCGCTCTATTGCGACCATCACCAGGTATGCACGCCGCCTCAAGGATATTCGTTTCACCTCGCCTAACGCACTGGCCTGGGGCTCAGACGGGCGGCATGCACGCCCCGAGAAGATCGAAGCTCTTCTCTGCAGCTTAAGCGAACTGAAAAAGCCCATCTACTTCGGGACATTCCCCTCGGAGGTCAGGCCGGATTTTGTCTCTGATAGGGCCATGGAGCTGATAGCAAAGTACTGCGCCAACAGATCGCTTTGCATTGGTGGCCAGTCTGGCAGTCCCGACGTATTGAGGTCAGTTGGCAGAGGCCACTCCGTCCGGCAGGTGGAGGAGGCGTGCGAGCTGTGCCTCGATCATAACCTGACGCCGCAGGTGGATCTGATCTTCGGCCTGCCGATGGAGTCGGAGGAGGATCAAAGGATGACGATGCATCTGGCAAAATGGATAGTAAAAAAGGGAGGAAGGGTTCGAGCACACCACTTCATGCCTCTGCCCGGAACGCCCCTGGCAGCCGAGCGGCCCAGGACCCTGACCGATGAAGTGGATGCATACCTAGGCAGGCTTGCGCTTGAAGGGCATTTGGGCGGCAAATGGTCGGCTAGAGGTAGAACTGCTTGAAAGGCTTGTGGTATTCTTCCCGAAGCTCGTACTTTATTCTCATCTCCTCGGGCATGACATGGATCTCCTTGACCGCCTGGGAGAAGAGGTACCAGATGAAACCCCTGTCGGGAAGCTTGTATCTATCGGGCAGGCTGGAGGTAAACTCAGACGCGCCCAATATGTAGGTGCGAAGCAGCTCGCTTCCCGAGGCAAAGAGGAATGGGAAGCTCACGTTCTCGATCTCACGCTGGCAAGAGCCCTGCAGCCTCAGGCGAACAGAAAGGAACTCAATGTAGTCGTCTTTGGTTATTACCAGCTCTTTTTCCTCGCTCATGATCGTCAAGAGTTGCAAGAGGGTGAGATAAAAGCATCGTTGGAGCCGAAAGAGTTGAGTGCCAGGAATGTGAGGCTTATGAATTGTCTAGAGGATAAGTCATGATCACCATTGGCAAGAGATATGAAATCCAGGATAGAACCATCCTGCAAAAGATCGCCAGAGGAAATATGCTCCTGCGGGGGCTTCGCCCGGACTTTTCAGCCGAATGCCTCCAGGAGCTAGGCCAGATCCACGGTCCTGCAAAGGCGAATGGCGCCCCGAATGTTCGCGATCTGAGGGACCTGCTCTGGGCCTCCATCGACAATGACGACTCTGAGGATCTGGATCAGCTGACTGCGGCGGAGCCCTTGCCCGGGGGATTTACCCGGATCCGCGTAGCTGTGGCGGACGTTGACTCCCTGGTCAGGAAGGACTCCGCCATCGACAGGCAGGCCCAGGCCAACACCACCTCGGTTTACACCGCGGCCCAGATCTTTCCCATGCTGCCTCCCAAGCTCTCAACCAACCTCACCTCCTTGAATTTGGGCCAAGATCGACTGGCGGTTGTGGTGGAGATGACAATCGATCCGGACGGCTCTGTTGTGGAGTCTGCCGTCTGCAGGGCAGTGGTGCGCAATCATGCAAAGCTGGCCTACAACAGCGTGGCTGCATGGCTGGAGGGAAGAGCGCCTGTGCCCGGGGCTGCAGCAGAGGTAGCAGGCCTGGCGGAGAGCCTGCAGTTGCAGGATACAGTGGCTCAAAGGATGAGGCGCCTGCGACATTCGCAAGGCGCTCTAAGCCTCGAGACCATCGAGGCAAGGCCGGTCTTCAGGGGAGAGGAGATCATCGATCTGCTGGTAGAGGAGACGAACAGGGCCAAGCAGATCATCGAGGACTTCATGATTGCCGCCAACGCAGTGACTGCCCGCTACCTGGAAGAGCGCGGCATCCCATCGCTGCGCAGAGTAGTGCGAGCTCCAAGAAGGTGGGATCGAATCGTGCATATTGCGGCTGAGCATGGCTTCAGGCTTCCCAGGAGTCCAGACTCAAAGAAGCTCGAGACATTCCTGACGATGATGAAGAAGTCTGACCCTCGGCGCTTTCCAGATCTTTCTTTGGCTGTGATCAAGCTCTTGGGAAATGGAGAGTATGTGGCAGAGATGCCAGGTGAGGATTCGGGTGGCCACTTCGGCCTGGCGATCAAGGACTACACCCACTCCACTGCGCCCAACAGGCGCTACCCAGATCTGATCACCCAGAGGCTGCTGAAGGCTGCATTAGAGAACAGGCCGACGCCCTACAGCCCTAAGGCCTTGAGCCTCCTGGCTGAGGAATGCACCAGGAAGGAGGATATCGTGGCCAAGGTGGAGCGCCAGGTGAACAAGTCCGCTGCGGCTCTTCTCCTGCAATCGAGGATCGGCGAGAGGTTCTCGGCCATGGTGACAGGCTCAGCCGAGAAGGGCACCTGGGTCAGGCTGCTGGACGTACCTGTTGAAGGAATGCTGAAGCTGAAGGGCGAGGGAGAAGGAATTGACGTGGGCGATCAGATCACTGTAGAGCTGGCATCTGTTGACGTGATGCTGGGGTTCATAGACTTCAAGCTTTGCTCGCAATGCCAGGAGGTGCGGCAATGACCTCGTCCACTGCGCAGGCTGCGATCTTCTCTGCGAGCTTGGCTAAAACCTCCTTTCTCATGCCACCCACGAACTTGATAGAGCCCACAACGAGATGCCCTCCGCCTGAAACTCCGCCATTTGGTATCTCCTCCATCAGCTCCTTCACCATCTGAGGGATGTTCATCTTTACGGCGCGAGAGCGCAGAACTGCGAAGTCTGGGCCGTAGCCGATTGTGACCACCGGCAATCCTTGGAACTTCTGGCAGAGTCGGTCGTGCACCTCTCCTGAGGTCTTGCCTGGTGGAGGGAATGTGAACTTGTGAGCGAAGTTCTCCACATCCAAGACATTCATGATTATGCCGTTGGGCAGCCTTGTGCTCTTCACATTGCCCATGCTGGCCCTCAGTTGCTCGTCGATGGCTGCATTGGCCTGCTCGCAGAGCAGTTCGACTATCCTCTGATGCCTGTCGAGCCTTCCTAAACAAAGGATGTCATTTATGAGCCCGCGCCCCTCATTGAAGCGCAGCCAGAAGGCCTCATAGTCCAGTGCCAGGGCGATCTTCTTGAGGTCTTCTATGCGATACCTGTCCTCGACAAGCTTGATGTACTTCTCGGCCTCCGGAGCCTCGCTGCGGTCTCCCACAGCCGATACTGCTGGGAAGTGGCGGATCTTGTTCTCGCAATCAGGATAGATCATTCTCGCGATCTCAGTGGCCAGCATACCTGTGGTCAGCCCGAAGTCTCCACCCTGGTGCGCAGGGTTCACATGTGCGACTAGGAATTGGTCCACGATCTTGTGTGGGTGATGGTGATCGACCACCAGCATCTCCAGCCCATAGACCTGAGCCTGCCGCATAGCTGGGACGTCCTCTTCTGTAGATCCGTTATCCATCAAAACAATGAGCGGCATCTTCTGGCCGTGGCGGGTGCTGTCCTCCAGTGCGTAGCTCAGATCCTTGGTCACATCCTCCAGCTCATAGAACGGGGCTTTGCTCGGAGCCCGGCGAAAGTTGTAGTACTCCGCATCAGGGCCACCAGCCTCTTTTATGAGCGGCAGTATCGCAGTCTCGATAGCCACGGCGGCGGTGATGCCATCTGCGTCGGCGTGATGGCGCACGACAATGGGCCGCGACTTTAGGACTGCGCGACGAATCTCCTTCGCCACTGCCTTCATGGCAGGCCGAAGTCGTTCCATTATCTCGCTCTCCACCAGGAACTGCAGATCAAAGGGCTCGGCCCTCTTATCGATGGCCTTCTCAATCTGGTCCTTGACAGTGGACGCCTCACCGCCCCAGAGGCGCTTCATGGACTTGATCTCCACCTGAACCTGATTGTTGCGCAGCGTGACCTCGCCGATGACGCGCACCATCATCTCGCTGTCGATGTCAGCATAAGCGCGCACGCCTGCCCGCTCGAACGCAGCGCAAAATACAAGTCCGCTGTCGTCTGCGACAGTGAATATCGTCGGCCCGCCAGTCTGCTTGACCTGAATCACCTCGCCCTTGATCAAGATCAACTTGCCTACCAATTTTTCCAGATCCGCTGCCCTGGAAGTGGGCAGGTCTTTTTCAACCTCTACAGTGTTGTACTCCTTCAGCTCCACTGGCTCCAGCTCGATATTTCCGTTTTGAAGGATATTGCGAACGGTGACGAAAATGGTCTCGCCCACCTCCGGCCTGCTCTTGAGGTATTTATTGTGGGCAAGGCCGCGGACGCCCTCGCATAAATCCACGAAGGCTCCGAAGTTGGCAAGCCCCGAGACCCTACCCTGGTAGATCTCGCCCACAACCAGATCTCTGCTGTCGCAGGCCATGTCGAGCACATGGACGAGTGGCTTCTTGGAGCAGCGCTCGCACAGCTCCTTCTTGCTGGAGAGCAATGCGCCACAGACCACACACAGATATTCGCGACCGAGGCCACCGCAGGCCTGGCACGTCTCCTTCACAGGAATTTTTCCAGATCCCTGACAAACGCTGCATTTTGTCGCGCCGTGTAAAATCAGCTCACTCATGTCCTTATCTGAGGCCGCGCCAAGCGATATGGACTCGGTCTTTCCACTTCCATTGCAGTTAGGACAGGGCCTCTCTCCCACAATGAGGTAACCCTTGCCACGGCATCTGTCGCACAGGTTCATCGCTGGAAGGAGATGCAGACCAGGAATTTAGATATTTTGCACGGTGATTTTAGAGAGGAGCTAAATACGAGGCAGACCATCGTGATCTGCATGCGAGTTGCGGTCTTGCGCATCGGCCACCGGCCGGAGAGGGACAAGAGAATCACCACCCACGTGGGCCTTGTGGCTCGCGCCTTCGGGGCAGAGGAGATGCTCCTGAACGGCCGAGATGCTCACGTCGAGGAGAGCCTGAACGATGTGGTGAAGCGATGGGGAGGATCATTCCGGGTACGAGCTGATGTCTCTTGGAAAGGGGAGGTCATTCGCTGGAGAGAAGCAGGTGGAAAGGTGGCACACCTCACCATGTACGGGTCAAATCTTCCAGGCGTGATCGGGGATATTCGCAAATGCGATGATATTCTGGTCGTCGTTGGTGCAGAGAAGGTCCCTGCAGAGATGTACGATCTGGCTGACTGGAATGTGGCTGTGGGAAACCAACCACACTCCGAAGTGGCAGCGCTAGCAGTCTTCTTGGACAGGCTCTTCATGGGCAAAGAGCTCCTGGATGAGTTCGAAGGCGGCCTGAAGATAGTGCCGTCTCCTAAGGGAAAGCATGTTATTTACCCCTTTATGGGATTTGAGCAATGACCCAGTCCTTGAGATCTTGCGAGAGGACTTCATGAGATTATTAGCGATAGGCTTCAACATCAGGCACATCGCATGCTCTGCTGCAAGGGCCGGACATCAGGTTTTTGCTGTGGATTGCTTTCGCGATCTAGATCTGGAGAGCTGCGCCATTGAGACTGCTCAAATACCGCGCGATCAGGCGGAGGATCTGATCTCAACTCACGTAGATCGGGTCCATCCCGATGCCATCGTTCTTGGGCCTGGACTTGAGGAGATCCAGTTGAAGAGCGAAAGGGTGCTGAACAACCCTCCAAAGAAGGTGAGCATGGTCTCTGACAAGCTCTGGATGGCCAGATGGCTGCAAAGACAGGGATTTCCTTTCATAAAAACAGAACTGTCAGCAGACGGTCTTCAGTCTCCCATCCTGGTCAAGCCTCGCAAGGGCGCTGGTGGATATGGCTGCAGGTTGGTGAAAAACGCAGCTGAGCTGAACTGGGCCGAGGGTTTTGTTGCTCAGGATTTTATTGCAGGAGAACCCGCCAGCGTTTCGGTCATAGGCAACGGCCATGAGGCGCGTGCAGTGGCTGTCAATGAGCAGCTAGTGGGTGCTAAATGGGCTGGTGCAAGCGATTTTAGGTACGTCGGAAACATCACGCCCTTGGAATGTCCATCCTGCGGCATTGCAAAGATGGCTGAGAGAATAGTCGCCGCCCTTGGCCTCCTTGGCAGCAACGGCGTGGACTTCTTGCTCACCGAAAGAGGGCCTGTAGTCGTTGAAGTAAACCCCCGTTTTCAGGGCAGCTTGGATACCGTCGAGATGGCAACAGGCATAAACATATTCCAATCTCATCTCGAGGCTTTTGCAGGAATTCTGCCCAGGCGCCCCAGGGCCTGCTGCACAGCGGGACGGGCCATCATCTATGCAGATCGTAACTTTGAGGTCGGCAAAGATCTGAGAGATCTTGGAGACTGGATCGCTGATATTCCGCGGCCAGGGTCGCAGATAGCCGCGGGAGATCCAATACTGTCCATCCTCGCCAGGGGGCGGAACAGATATGAGACCCTTGCTCTGCTCATGCAAAGAGCTGCTAGACTGGACGAAAGAATAAAATTCTTGCAAAAAGAAAGTTAGGTGAGCATGGCAGCGATCCGCATTTCCCGAGGGCTCGCGCCCCCTTGGGGCGGAATGCGGCATGGATGCTTGGATTTGGCGTGGCAGTAATCAGGGCGCCCTGGTTCCGACCTGGGTTAAGCCTGTCATTTTTCTGCCGACTTGCCTAATTGAGTGTAGCCAGAACGCTCTCGAGATAGGGACTCCGCGCACGCTGCCCGTTCTCGCGCGCGAGGGCTGGCTGGGGCTGTACTCAAGACCCTGGCAAGCCGACCGTTAGCAGAAGAATATGATACTGTCAGCTTACAGGATCAACCACTTCTATGAAATCTAATCTCTTAAAGGCTCGATCGTGGGTCATGAGCTTCCTGGTTCCAAGCTCCTCCATCGAAGCGAGGATAGTAGCATCACGACCTCCAATCCCAGTTTGCGAGTACTTCGCCAGATATTCAACCGACTTTCTGGCGAGATTTTGATCGAAGTCTATGATCTCCATGGGGTAAGAAAGGAATATGTCCATCTTTCTCTTTCCCTTAGAGCCCAGGCTTTTGATGAGATAATGAGCAACCTCCATAGCCACCACGGTATTTATAGCTACTCCGCCTTCGAGGACCCCTTCCAGCCTCTCTGATACAGCCTCATGCTCCTGGGCTGAACGATCGAAGTAGTAGCACCAGATGTTGGAGTCCACGAAGATCAGGCGTTCCATATTCTTTTTACCTCAAGAGGATCGATCTCCGAGCTCTTAACGCAACCTCTCAACTCCTTTTTAAACTGAGCTCTTGTGGTTATCGGCTGGATCACCACTTTGCCGTCCTCCAGCCTCATTTCAACTTCGTCTCCATCCTTCAGGCCTGCTTTTTGGATAATGTTTTTAGGGATGGGAAGCTTATCACCTTCGAGTTTCGCCTTTATCATTTACGCATCTCCATGAAGCTCTAGTTTACTCGAAGATAATTAAACCTCGCTTAAGGAATGCTGCCGCATAAATCCTGGACGAGTATCGATCGTAAAGCTGTGATTATGTGATCATGGCGCCCTGGTTCCGGCCTGGGTGAGTTTCTGTTGCTTCCCGAGGGCTCACTTCCACGGTCTAAGTAATCGAAATGCTTTTTAATTTGTTTAACGGATTTAAAACATATGATGGATACAGTTAGATCTGAAGGGCACGTGATCGGCTCAAAGGTTTCTGCTGTAGAACTGGAGGAGATTAGGAAAATAGTGGCTGCTGGTGTTTACCTAAATACCTCTGATTTTGTCAGAGATGCCATAAGGGATAAGCTGGCTGCCATCAAAACCATAAAATATCGAGATGTAGATTATGAGACTGCCAAAAAGGAAGTCATGGGGTACTTCAGGGATAGGGGCGAAGCATATCCCTCTGAAATCGAGGAAGATTTAGAACTTGATTATAAACTGATCTGCCAGATTGTAGATGAGCTGAAGAGAGAGGGACGCCTTGAGGTGCTTTGATGGAGTGTTACGAGGTGGGAGACTCCATACACGGCTATAGAATTCGAGCAGAAGCCAGAAAGGTCAGTGATCCGCAAGTAATAGCAAAAAGTGGAAGGCATAAGGCCCAACGCGTGATTCTGACTGAGAATGCCGAGGCAATTATTGAAAGAAAGCTCGGATGGATACCAGAGCGGTAGGTAAAAATGGCGGAATTCTTGCACCCAAGAATCCAATAAATAATATTTTTCCGATTTTGATCCTTTCGTCTTATCTTGGTTTGGCCTTTCCGGGCGCACGGGCTGCCCGATCGACTATGCTGCATGGCTGAGCGGGATTCGTGATAGCAGTAATTCGGGAGCCCCGATTCAGCTCGAGGTAATTTCTGTCACCTCCCGAGGGCATGCGCACCTGCGGGGCGGGGTGCGGCACGGTTGCATGGATTCGTTAAACCGAAATTGCGGCTTGTTGGATCATGAGAATAGTAATCAGGGCGCCCGGATCCCCCCTAGGCTGGGACACGGTTCTTACTCATTCCTCTCTCTTTTAATCTCACCGACGATCTCCTCCAGGCTCTGGTCCAGCCATCTTGCCCTATCCTTGGTATAGTCGCCGCTGCCCAGATCAAAGCTCTGCAAGAACCTGGCCATATCCACCGGCCCCAGGGCTTCTGCGAGAGCATTTATCCCCAGCTTCCTTATCTCATTGATGCTTCTGACATCCAATTTAGAGGACATCCAACAACCACCTCGCAGGGTTCATGACTCTGACTTTGATGTCCGCGCTCATCCTCATCGCCGCCCTCACGATCTCATCATCTGTGGTCAGCATGACATCTGCCGATCTCTCTGCACAGGCCAGATGCAGAGCGTCCATGGGCTTTAGCCCGTGCATCTCGATCTCCCGAGCTCTGGAGACAATAGGCTCATCCACAATGATCTTTTCTCTTGATATCGAGGCAATTCGTTCCGCTTTGCATCGCCTCTCAATATCCGGTATTCTGGAGATTTCGTAATCTATGGCTTCGCTGCCTATGAGGGTCCACTCCGAGAGGCACCGCTTTAGGATGGCCAGGACTGCTTCTGATTCCATCCTGATCTTCTCTTCGGTTTGGTCATCAAAAGGCTCTTCGCTAAATTGTGTGGGTGAGATCGGGCATAAAATATCTCCTCTGTGCCTCTGTGTCTCTGTGGTTCAGTTAGCGAATCACGTTTCAGTACAGAGTCACGAAGACAAGAGAGATTTTGCGATTCAAGTTCACCCATACTAAATAGCGAGGAGCCCATCAAAAGGCCGGTTGATGCAGCAGACGTCCAAGTAGATTCTCATGAGGATCTTGGCCGTATTTGATATCTTGTTGTAGATGGTTGGTTTGCTATCTATTAAATCTTAGGGCAAATTGGCTCTTCGAAATTGGAGAAGTCCTGGCCAAGAGAACCGCGGCTAGGATTTGATTGAGCGCAATCCATCATGTTGATTGCCCGCAGGAGCGGGCTGATGCGGCATCGCTGCATGGATTCGTGATAGCAGTAATCTGGGTGCCCTAGTTCCGATCTGGGATATGCCTGTCATTTTCCCGCTGGCTCTCCTAATTGAGTGTAGCCAGAACTCTCATGATTTTGTGGCTCCGCGCGTTGCCCGTTTTCGCGCGCGAAAGCTGGCGGGGCTGTCTTTCCGAGGCCGGACGGCCCCCCTGACCCCGTGGACACGGGGGACATGCCATGAGCAAGGGGGCATGGTCGCATGGATTCGTGATAGCAGTAATTCGGGAGCCTTGGGTCCGGCTTGGGCGAGTGTCTGTCGTTTCCCGAGGGCTCGCGCCCCTTGGGGCGGGGATGCGACATGGCTGAGTGGATTCGTGATAATAGCAATTAATGGATCCCAAGCTGCAGTAAGAGTTAGAAAAGGTTAGGTGAATATGG
>MVQH01000045.1 GCA_002067755.1 Methanosaeta sp. PtaB.Bin018 | reverse complement strand
TGGGCCCGACGCGATTTGAACGCGTGACCTCACGGTTATCAGCCGTGCGCTCAACCTGGCTAAGCTACGGGCCCGGTCCGCACTTTGCTTTGATGATCCCATTAATAACTGTTTCCCTGCGGTGCTCTTCGACAGCCTTAAATCGGTTCAATTAGAAACAACACCGCGATGCTTATGAACTCTCCTCAAAAAGAGAACAAAGAAGACTTGAAAGGCCTGTACGACCTGGCGATCCCTTTGAGCATGCCCATTTCAGTTATTCGCGAGCTAGTGGAGAACTTCGATCTGGACCTTTTGCGTAGAGATGCCAAGATGGACATGACAGGAGAAGTGATGGACAGAGAGATCCTGGTGCTTAGGGGCGACCTGGAGACCGTCAAAGCTGCAGAGAAGTACATGTTCGAAGCGCTTGACAGGAAATTCGAGGAATGGAAGAAGAAGGATAAAGAGGAGAAATACAGGAAGTACTACGAGGAACAAGCCAAGGAGAGGCTCAGAGAGCTGAGAGAGAGCCCAAAAGCTGCGAGCAACTGGGACCTAACTATGACACAATGAGATCTCAGTCGATCATCACCCATTTGTTCTTTCCTTCCCAGAGCTTCAAGGAGACCAGCTTTATTTTTGTGGCCACAAGCTCCTCCACTAGCCGATCGCAGATCCATTGAGCGATCTTCTCTGCAGTTGGGTTTGGCAGAAGATCGTTGAGGCAGCGGTGATCCAGATCCTGCAAGGCGGCTGAAAGAATCTTCTTCATGTGATAGAAGTCCATGACGAAGCCGTCCTCTCCAACCTCGCCCTCCACAACCACCTCCACCTGATATGTATGGCCATGCAAGTTTGCACATTTGCCAATGTATCCGGGCAGGCTGTGCGCAGCATCGAACTCTGCAACCAGGCCTAGCTTCATCCTTGAATTCCTCTCCGAACGTCATTCATCGAACGAAGATACAGGATCCTTATTAATAGCCTTTCGCCACCACAATGACTTTTTAGCCCTCCACTGCTAGGTTTGGGGGCGCCCCAGCCAGGGTGACGAGCGCCAATGCCTCCATGAAATGCAGCTTTGCAGGCACGACGATGATGTGCAGCGGCCCTCCGAAGTCGAAATTCTTTAGTCTGACGAGAAGATCTGCCTTTACAGTTGCATCCTCTGATCCTGCACGAGCGATGCCTATGGCCAGGCGTCCGTCGAGGATCTGCTCCGATGCATTGGCCTGCATCTCCAGGAGCAGCGCTGCACCTTCATTCACAGTCATGTATCGCTCTAATGGATCGCTCTGAATGTCCAGGAAGAGCATCGTGTGCAAATTTCTGTTCAGGTTCTCCTTCAATACCTGATAAGGCGTCTCTGGAATGATGCGCTTGCCCCTCGAGGTGTATGGAAAGGGGATTGTCGTAGATCTGCCGAAGCGGTAGTTCTGCAGGCCGCACAGGCCTTGAACTGCTGTGACGATGGAGGCTGAATGAATCACCCGGGTCCTGATGCCGAGCTTTGCAGCTCTGAGCCGCAGGTCCAGGTGCGTGGTGGAGACCATTGCATCGCCTCCCACCAAAAATGCAACATCGCCATCCCTGGCCTCCTCCAGCCATACAGGATCATTCTCCACGTCGGAGCGATCAAGGAGATGGATCTTCCTGCCGTAAAAGGCCTCCATCCTCTCCACAGAGGTGCCCATCAGCCTGGAGGTATAAAACTCAGCATAAACATTGTCTGCGGCACGCACTGCCTCCAGGCCTTTGACTGATATGTCCTTCTCGTCGTAGAGCCCAAGGCCGATGAAGATGAGCATGAGGCCCAAATCGCGCCAGGCGTTTAAAAAAGCTCCTTTCGGTAGATCTATATTCCAAATCGTCCAAGATGAGAGCATGATCGGCAGGGCAACTCAGGTGGTGGATTGCCGGGAGAGCATGGGGCTTGCCAAAGGCGGCGGCCTGGCACAGAGAGGTACGCTCTCCGAGGCCACTAAGCCAGATGTGATCGCCATAGCAATGTCTCCTGGAAGGCGCCACATTACAAAACCAGTCTGCGAAATAACGTATGGGCTGCGCCGGGAGGGCATCCAGACCAGTGTGCTGGTCTTGGAGGCAGGTACGGGAGTGCCGGAGAGCTTTCCCCAAGCTTCGCGAGGCTACGGCCCGACATTTGGGCTGAACGAAAGAGAGATAGAGCAGATAGCGCGCCACAAGATCGCAGTCCTCCATTTAGGCAATGTGCGCTCTCATGTCATCCACAAGACCAAGGAGGTTCTGTCGCAGGTGAAGATTCCTGCAGTCGTGGTGGCCCAATGCCCCATGGACATGGAGGACTTCGCACGCGAGGGCATAAAAACCAGAACTGTCAAGCCGCCTCACCAAAAGACCCAAACCAGGGGAGAGGTTGTGGACATAGTCACTGGGGTCACCCGCGGTGCAACCTGTACCCGCGTAAAGCTCAACGCACTGGCCAAGGTCTTGAACAAGCACCTTGTTGAGATCTACGATCGCGAGGCACAGGAGGCCAGGCAGGCAGCAAAAAAGAAGAAGAAACATCCATGAAGTACGTAGTTTTATTGGGCGATGGCATGGCCGATCGGCCCCTGGATGCCCTGGGAGGCCGCACGCCCCTGCAGGCCGCGAAGATCCCCAATATGAACTGGGTGGCGAAGGAGGGGCGAAATGGACAGGCTTTGACAGTTCCAGAGGGTTTTCCTCCAGGAAGCGATGTGGCCAACCTCTCAGTTTTGGGCTACGAGCCAGGGAAGTACTACACAGGACGTGCGCCCCTGGAGGCGGCCGCCATGGGCGTTCACCTCGATGATGCTGACATAGCTTTTCGCTGCAACTTCGTCACAGTACGAGACGGCATCATGGAGGACTACAGCGCAGGGCACATCACCTCTGAGGAGGGACGCGAGCTTGTACGAGCGCTGAAGCCATTGATGCCCGGAGAGAGGCTTTATGCGGGCGTGAGCTACCGCAATCTTCTGGTCTTAAAAGCCGGAGAAAAGGCCGTCTGCACGCCTCCACACGACATCAGCGACCAGCCCATCGCCGACCACATGCCCCGCGGCAAAGACTCAATGCTGCTCATCGATCTCATGCAGAGCGCAAAGCCAGTCCTGGCCAGCCATCCGGTTAACCTGAAGCGCATGGCTGAAGGCAAGAAGCCTGCAAACATGATCTGGCTGTGGGGGCAGGGACCTGCGCCTGTTATGCCATCATTTCAGAGTAAATTCGGCCTGAAGGGCGCGATGATCTCGGCAGTGGACCTTCTCAAAGGCATTGGAGCTTATGCAGGGCTAAAAGTCATAAGCGTTCCCGGCGCGACAGGTACCATAAACACCAATTATGAAGGAAAGGTACAGGCAGCCCTGCAAGCTCTGAAGGCGCTGGACTTCGTCTATTTGCATGTCGAGGCCCCGGACGAGGCATCTCATGAGGGAGAGCTGGATGAGAAGATCAGGGCAATTGAACTGTTCGATCAGCATGTCGTAGGCCCAGTGATCGAGGGGCTGCGTAGCAGCGGCGAGGACTGGCGCGTGCTTCTCTTGCCTGACCATGCCACGCCCATCTCCATCAAGACGCACAGCCGTGATCCAGTGCCTTTTGCCATGGCTGGAAAGGGAATTGCACCCGACAGCGTGAACAGATTCGATGAGGTGGAGGCAAAGCGAGGAGGTTTCGCTCTGGTGGATGCGACAGGCCTCATAGGGATGCTGAGGGGCTGAAGCGTCATGCAGCGCTGCTATGCAGCCTTCGCCCAGGCTCGCAATACCTCCGCAACGGACCAGGCCTGGGATATACAACCTCCGGGCCGATGTGGCAGATCGCCATCGAACACTTCTGGAATTGTATTTATGCCGCCCTCCTCAAGCTCCAATAGCGGCTGCAGGTGCAATCTTGCAAGCCTTCGGCTTTCGTTTGAATGATCGTTCACACTGAGAAGAGCATCGACATACGGACCCATAAGCCAGGGCCATACAGTGCCCTGGTGGTAGGCAGCATCTCTTTGACATGGTCCTCCCTCGTATCTGCCGATGTAACGCGGATCGCGCGGGGAAAGCGTCCTTAGGCCGAAGGGCGTGAGCAGGTCCCTTGTCACAACCTCCAAGATGCTTTTTCTCTTGATCATTGGCAGAAGATCTGGAACGGCTGCAGCAATTATCTGGTTTGGCCTGATGGACGCGTCCTCCGGATCGATCACATCGAACAGACACCCAGTCTCGCTGTTCCAGAACCTTTGATAGCTCTGCTTCACATCTCTTGCCAGTTCGCACTCCCAAGGCTCTCCCAATGCCCCTGCCAATGCCTCCATCTTCTTCAATCCGAAATACCAGAGCGCATTTATCTCGCAGCATTTTCCAGCCCTGGAGGTGACCGGCCTTCCGCTCACGCGCGCGTCCATCCATGTGAGCGCAGGACCTGAACGGATGAGGCCGTCTTTATCCATTCCAAAGCCTTCTCCAGCGGATGAGTTGCGCCTCAAAACCTCCTGGAGTTTTGGCCAAAGAAGGCGCACAAGTGAGATGTCGTGAGAGCGATCGTAGTGGGCACAAACTGCCTGGATGAACCAGAGGGAGGCATCTGCTGTGTTGTAGGACATTGCACCCAAATCGTTTGGCAGCACGCCGTCTTTCATGGAGCAAGCAAATGATCTTAAAACGGCTGCTGCATCCTCAAAGCGCTGCGAGCAGAGCAGCAGGCCGGGCAGAGAGATCATGGCATCCCTGCCCCAGTCATCGAACCAGTGATATCCTGCGATGATGCTCTTCTTTCCATCTCTTTGCACCAGAAAAGAGTCCGCTGCCTGGGCGAGCCTTTGGACTGGAGACTTCAGAGCCCTTAGGCGAGCCATCTCCTTCTCGACCTCCTCATCGACATCAGGCATTGCGCTTCTCCATGTGGACGCGACGATGGCGAAGTTAGCATCTCCTGACAGTTCCAGCTCAAAGCTGCCTGGACAGAGCAGATTCTCCCGCCAGGCCAGTCCTCTGCGACGCTCCTCCTCGTACTCGAAGTTATAGTAAACAGTCTCATGCGGGATGTATCTGGCCTTATCAGAGATTAGCACCAGATTGCAGCTCGATTTGAGCCTGGTCCCTCTGCTCTGAGGCTCCTGGCGAATCTGCGGCAGGTCGGATGCAGCATGGAAGCTGCGAGAGTGGACCAGGGGATACATTCGCATCAATCCATGCCCGTTGCTGATACTGTAGCCGATGATCGTTGTGTTCTCGCCATTGATCATGAAGACTGTCTTTTCGATTCTGGCAGTTCCAAGAGAGTAGATGAACTTGGGAAGAGGATCGATCCTGAACTCTCGAAGATGCAAGAAGCCCTGCGGGTGAATCACGCCTGGATACTGGTGATTGGCCAAGGACACGCCACCGACCTCCTCGTCAAGGGCTGAGAGCAGAAGCCACCGGTTCGTTGGCGGCTTTAGGGCAGCCACGAGAAGGCCGTGATAGGAGCGAGTGTTGCTACCGACAGCTGTAGCTGATGCATAGCCTCCAAGGCCATTGGAGACCAGCCACTCGCGTGCTGCGCCATCCTCATAGCTGCGGGGCACTACAGTGTGTTCTTTCGTCATCATATGCTCCTCTTCAGTGCCTCCTGCACTGTCTTCATGAGCCTCTTTCTCAGCCCCTCGCCTTTGCTCTCTTTGTGGCTCTCAAGCTTCTCGGCCAGGATGTCATCGCCCAAGCTCGTCCTGGCCCACATGGCAATGTCTCCCCTCTCATTATGATATTCCAGAGAGGCAATATCGACCTTTTCAAGGAGATCTTCCAGGCCTGACAGGCTCCATGCGACATGCCCTGTGAATTCATCAATGCCCGTGGCAAACCTGAATGGAGAGTCCGCCAGCATCGTCCTCTTCTTGAGCCTGTAGTGCAGATCGCACAAGACGCTGAAGTAAGTCACTGATGCATCATATGGAAGGCCGTATGGACTGAAGTAGCTGTGCACCTCGCCCGGCCCCCCTCCATGTGTGAATATGTAATAGAGATGATCGGAGAGCCCCAGAGTTCTCCAGATCTTCAAAAGATCCAAATCCCTGCTCTCCTTGGCCGGAGCCTCAAGCCGCTTCTGGTAGATGAAGCATGCATGCTGCAAAGCGTTGCCCAGCCAGCAGCTTGTATCCCTCTCCAGATCCGCCCAGGAGACATATCTTTCAACAGTCAGCTCTCTTTCGGGCGCAATGTCTCTGGCGATCTCGCCAGGCGTTGCGAATCTGAGGCCCTCGTGCCGGATGATCTCCCAAGGTAAATGGCGAAGGAACTCGAAGATTCCCGTATCCTCCCATTGATGCTCTCCGAAAGTCTCGTAGTCACAGAATATGTTTATGCATCTTCCAGGAGTGCTCGCCAGCCAGCACGCATATTTGTCGGCAGTCAGGGGATACTCCGCCCAGTTGCGAGAGGAGAAACGAAAGCCAATATCGTCTGTGAGCTGAAAATTTCGCAGGAGAAGGGCCAGATCGGTTCCTTTGGGCCTGTAAACATAATTGGGATCGGCAATCACGCCCTCTGTGAATATGGCCTTGTAGCCCATGGCGTCGACCATTTTTGCAATCTGATCGTTGTAGATCAATTCAGTATTCTCGAACGTGGTCGGTCGCAGGCCGAAAGAATCCCATATGATCTCTCTGTGCATTTTTACTTGCTCGTAAAACTCCTGCTTCTCCTCGTAAAGGCTGGCTAAAGAATGGTAGTACGTCTGCTCCATCAACTCGACAAATCCCGTCTCAACCAGCTTAACAAAGGAGTCCAGAACAGCCGGACGGTATCTGCGACATTGCTCTAGGAATATGCCCGAAAAGCTGTACGCCACCTTGAAAGGCTTATCTGATCCTTCTAGATCTTGAATGCTCTTCAAAATGATATCATTGGCCGGAAGATAGCATTTATCTGAGACACGCTCGAAGATCCTCCTGTTCTCGGCATCGTCGAAGTAGAAGTCCCAAAGATCGGGCACGACCTCCTTTAAAATAGATCTCTCCCAGAAAAAATTTTTCTTCAATCGAAGAGGCTGATGCACCTCGAAGCAGAAGGATAGGTCTGTCATATCAGTTATGTCGGCTTGCAAAATATTTACATCCTTCGTGCGGGTAAACATTGCCTTCTCGAGCCTTTCTTGCACCGAAAGAACTATTACCTTAGTTTATGAAAATAATGAAGAGTTAGCGCTGCAAATTGAGTGCAAAGATGTGATGGAGAGGTTCTAGGATGGCGCAAGGACAGAGCAGCAAGTTTCCCAGGGTGAAGTCGGGCATACCTGGATATGATGAATTGATCGATGGAGGATTTCATATAGGAACGGTGAACACCGTCACAGGCTCTTCTGGCACGGGCAAGACTGTGTTCGCCAGCCAGTTCATTCATCATGGCATCAAAATAGGAGAGAAGGGCATGATCATCACGCCCTCTGAGAGTTCAGAATACCTGAAGCGAGAGATGATGTCCTCTTTTGGCTGGGACTTCTCAGGGCTCGAAAAAAAGGGAAGTCTCTCCATTGTAGATGTCACCGACCCGGTGCTTCGATTGCAAAAGAGCATAGATGTCGATCCCGTGGAATTTCTCATAAATTTCAGGAGACTGGTGGAGAGAAAGCTGGATGAGGTAAAGCCTACGAGACTTTTCATAGATGACCTGACAGCATTTTTCATGGCAGTCGAGGCGCCCTTCAAGATCAGGTCGCTAACCGACGATCTATTCGGGACAATTCGCTCCAGCAAAGTCACATCTGTAGTGACAATTGGAACTGCTTTTGGCATGAACCAGTTCCTTGAGTACGGTGCTGATTCCGCAACAATGCTCAACAGGGAGAGGATAGGCAACACGCTCATAAGATCGATATACGTCATGAAGATGCGCGGATCGAGGATAGCCAACAGCATAAGGGTCCTGGATATCTCTGACGATGGGATGGCCGTCTCTTCTCTGTCGCCCTATCCCTGAGGTTAAAATGATCGAGAGATGGATCGTTCTGGCAGGCGAGGAAGGCGGACCGGCCTCAAATAAAATGGGTGGCATCTGGGACGTCATTGATGCCGAAGCCGTAACACTGGGAAAGCTTGCATCCCAGGGCATTATTGAGCGCGGCCTGAAAATTTTGGTCTTGGGACCCAACTATCCAACCTCTGGATCGGATTGGAACACTGGCAAGAACAGGGTCTCGAAGCTATCTGGATTTGAGAGGCTGCAGATGGGCCCTGAGCTTGACAGCGTCATAGTTGCACTGAACGCAGCAGGCATCGAGACCCTCACAGGTCAGAGGACTACAGAGGGCATTCCAATCGGATACATCCTATTCAACACCAGCTACTATCAGTCTCGCATGGTTCGCTGGAAGGGCCAGGAGATGACCCTCAACAATGCAATCAAGACTGAGGCCTTCGATCTCGTGGGCCTGGACTCCATGAATTTTGAGAGAGCTCACTATGGTGCGGAGTACAACCACTACTTGAACCTCTCCTACGCAGTCTCCGAGCTTGTGCGCTGCCTCTCATCAGCCCAGGACAAGACTGCCATGAAGTACGAGGACAAGGCGATCTCGGAGTTCGCCAAATCTGTGATGCCAAAGTTGAGGGTATCTTTGCACTGTCATGAGTTTGGGGTCTTTTATGCTGCGGCTAGGCTGAAAAAGCTGGGCATTCCCGTGAGGACAGTGTGCACCCTTCACGCCACTGTCCCTGGCAGAACCGCAGGCTTCAGGTCTCTGCAAAAGATTGCTCAAAATGACTCCCGAATGGAGCCTGGAACGCCTTTGGGCTTTGCAGCCCTGGAGGCACAAGCTCGCTATGCAGACGTCGTGACCTTCGTGGGCGACTCGACCATGAAGGAGGCAATGCTCTTTTATCGCCTGAAAGGCATAGTCATCCGGAATGGAATCGATGTAGACGTCGAAGATATCGATTGGGAGAAGAAGGATCGCTGCCGCGCCAAGATTCAGAAGTTCTTGGCCGACAATCTCTACAAGTTCTGCGATGGTCAGTGCGTGAATCCGGAAAGCATAATCCCCATATTCACCATCTCTCGCATAGAGATTGAGAACAAAGGCTATCCTCAGCTCCTCGACGCCCTTGTGCTTCAGGATCACTTGCTCAAGCATCGGCTTGTCGGCCAGCGCCGTGCCGAGGACACGAGGGTTGTATGCTTCCTGATAGCTGCTCACGGACCGAAAAACAAGGAGAAGCTTCCTCCAGGCTTCCCCATAAATCTGACGCCTGAGGTGCTTGTAGGCGATGAGATCCGCCTGGAGAACATGATCAAAGAAAGGAATCTGGACGAGAAGGAGCTGATCTCAGGCAAGAGGCTTGTGGCTGCGATGCTTTATCCTCAGTGGGTTGGACCGGACGATGGAGGCCTGGGCATGCGAAGCGACGAGATCATGGCAGGGTGCGTCGCTGGAGTCTTCCCTTCGCAGTATGAACCCTTCCTGCTCACAGCTCTTGAAGCTGGCAAAGAGGGCACTCCCAGCATAGTCAGCCGGTCTGCCGGCTACAGCGATGCTCTGAAGAAGATCAAGCATCGTGTGCCTGGCCTCGGTGGCGTGGTGATAGTGGACAATGTGGAGGCCCAGCGCCAGGAGACTGTCCTTGACTATGCTCTTGCCATGGATTATTTTACATGGACCTATCTGGAGGACGAGGTCAAGTACCGATTGCTCTGCGAGGAATCATTCTCCCTGGCCAAGCAATTCAGTTGGAAGGAACCAGTTCTGGAGTATTACAAGAATTTGGTGGTATGATCTTTCAATCAATGTGGGGCTCAAATGAGAATTGCATATTTTAGCATCGAATTTCCACCCAGGATCTTTGGAGGCCTTGGGGTCTACGTAGATGAGATCTCCAGAGAGATGACATCTTTAGGAGAACGGGTCTCGGTCTTCACCCTCGGGAGTGATGAGCTCAAGAGGCATGAGATGATGAATGGTGTGGAGGTATTCAGGGAGATCCCAATTCCTATCAGAGATGGACTGGAGATATTCCTCTCATCCGATAGCCTCTCATGGGGCGATGGACTGGACTTTCTCATGGACCTCTTCAGCCTAAACCAGCTTGCTGCATCCAGGTTCATGGAGACGGGGCCCTTCGATCTCTGCGTAGCCCATGACTGGCTCGGCCTGCCTGGAGCCATGGCTATTAAGAGAAAGGGCAATCCCGTCATCTTCCACGTCCATGGCCTTGAGGTAGGGCGCTCTGAAAACCCCAACTGGCAGCTGGTCGCCTTGGAGAAGAGGGGGGCGGAGGTGGCAGACAAGCTCATAACTGTATCCGAGGCGATGAAGGGGCAGCTCATGGACATTGGAGTTCCAGCAGAAAAGATAGACGTCTGCTACCATGGCGTTAATGCCGAATTTTTCGACCCGAGCCGAGTCGATCCTGTGCGTCTGGAGGCCCTGAAGAGAAGATTAGGCTTCACAAAAGACGATACTATTGTGCTCTTCATGGGGCGGCTCGAGCCCGTCAAAGGCGTCGTGCAGCTATTCTCTGCCATCTCGAGGATCCGGGCAGAGAACCATAAGGTGAAGCTGCTGGTGGTAGGGAAGGGCAGCTTGGAATGCTGGGCAAGCGAAGAGGCAAAGCGGCTTGGTGGCATCACACTGGTCACTGACTTTCTTGACGCTGAAGATAAGATGTACCATTACGCTCTTGCTGATCTTTGTGTCTTCCCCAGCATCTACGAGCCCTTCGGCATTGTGGCCCTTGAGGCGGCAGCCATGGGCCGTGCATCTGTTGTAGGCGCTGCTGGAACCAGCGGTCTGCGAGAGATCGTACGGAACCCGGCTGCAGAAAGGCCCACAGGCGTTCACGTAAATGCAAGGGATCCAGAAGATATTGCCTGGGGCATCAAATTGGCGCTGGAGGATCCAGAGAGGCTGAAGGCCTGGGGAAAGAACGCCAGAGCGAGGGTCCTGGAGGAGTTCACATGGCAAAAGGCAGCAAAAAGGACTCTGCAGATCTACAAGGAAGTAGCCTGATGCCAGAGATACGAAAGCATTACTTTCTGGATGAGTACTGCATAATTGCAGCCGAGCGCAGGAAGAGGCCCTCTGATTTCATGAGAGCAAAATCCCCTGCTAAGGATGAGAAAAGCTGCCCTTTTTGCCCAGGCAACGAGGATATGACTCCGCCAAGCGTCGCAGTCTACACAGATCAAGGCGTGCTTGTAGACGGCCCTGTGAAGATTCGCAGCTGGAAGATGAGGGTATTTCCCAATCTCTTCGCTGCTATGGTGCCAAGCCCCACCCCTCCAACGACTGAGTGGATTGCTCTGCCAGGGCACGGGCACCACGAGGTGATAGTGGACTCTCCTCTGCACAATGATGCTCCTGCAGACTTCAGCCAAGAGCATATGGAGCTGCTCTTGAAGGCCTACCAGGATCGTTATGCAAATTACTGCGGCCTTGACGGCGTCAAATATGTGTCAATCTTCAAGAACTGGGGCGAAGAAGCTGGGGCGTCCCTCTCACACACTCACACACAGTTAGTCACCCTGCCAATTGTGCCGCCACTGATCAAGAGAGAGCTGGAGGCGGCCTCTTCTGCCACTTTCTGCCTCTTTTGTAATATTGCCGAGAGGGAGCGGGCATCCAGCAGGCTTGTAGCCCAGAACGACGGCTGGATACTCATAGCCCCCTTTTATTCACAAGTGCCATACGAGACGTGGATCTTGCCTCGCAGACACATGAGCAATCTGGCCCAGATGGACGATGATGATCGCAGGGATCTGGCGGCCATACTGAGCCATGCCTTGAGATGCATCAGATCTCTGCTGAACGACCCGCCTTACAATTACATGATCTACCAGCTTGCATCTAATTACCATCTCAACATCAGGATCCAACCGTACCTCTCAAAGATAGCAGGCTTCGAGAAGGGCACGGGCATCCACATCAACTCAGTTCCTCCTGAGCAGGCTGCCGCCGAGCTTCGCTCAAGGCTCCCGAAAGGTTAATCAATTATCAGTCCTATTAAGTGTAGCAAAATGTTCATTTAACCGCCCATGAATTTCATTAAGCGTGGATTTGGAGATGTAAAATATTCCTAAAGCCCCATATTGATTGATCCTGTAGCGAATGAAAGGCAATAGCTGTAAATATTTGTGCTAAATTGGAGAAGAGATGCGGATCGGGATGTTCTCCTGGGAGAGCTTGTACTCAATAAAGGTGGGAGGTGTAGCTCCTCATGTCTCTGAGCTGTCCGAGGCCCTGGCCAGAAGAGGGCATGAGGTACATATTTTCACGCGGAGGGGCGATTTTGAGTCATACGATAAGATCAACGGCGTCCACTACCAGAGAGTGGATGCCGACAGCTCCGGCGACATCCTTGCTCAGATGGATCGGATGTGTGATGCTCTCTATGATCGTTTCGGTGCAGTGAAAAACATCTTCGGCAACTTTGACATATTGCACGGACATGACTGGCATCCCGTGCTGGCCTTATCTCGCATAAAGAAAGACTTTGGCCTTCCATTCGTCCTCACGATGCACAGCACCGAGTGGGGCAGGAACGGCAACAACTTTGGATATGGCATATCACAGGAGATATCTCATCGTGAGTGGCTTGGATGCTACGATGCATCGCATGTGATCGTCACCACAAGGCGCATGCAAGATGAGCTTATGTGGATATACTCACTTCCGGAGAAAAAAATTTCCATAATACCAAACGGCATAATGCTGGGGAAGATGAAGAGAGGCCTGGATGCCGGCAGGGTAAAGGAGAAGTATAAAATCCATCCGCTAGCTCCAGTGGTGCTCTTTTGTGGCAGGATGAGCATCCAGAAGGGGCCAGATCTTCTGGTAGAGGCCATACCACGCATTTTATTGAAGCGGCCAGATGTCAGATTCATCTTCATGGGAGAGGGTAGCATGAGGGCTGAGTGCGAGCGCAGGGCGCACGAGCTTGGCGTGGCAGATGCTTGCAGGTTTTTGGGATATACCACCAGTTCTGAGAAGGAGGAGCTGATCAACGCATGCGATCTGATGTGCGTTCCCAGCCGCAATGAACCCTTTGGAGTTGTGGTCTTGGAGGCATGGGATGCCTGCAAACCTGTTGTGGCAACGGAGGCCGTGAGCATCATAAATAACTTCCAGGACGGTCTTCTGGCCTACATACAGCCTGAGTCCATCGCCTGGTGCATAAACAGGCTTCTAGAGAATCCCGATGAGATGAGGAAGCTAGCCGTTGCTGGTTGCAGCAGGATCGATGCCGAGTTCAGTTGGGATCGCATCTCCAAGAGGACCGAAGATGTCTACGAGCAGGCCATGAGGCAAGCAGCTTGATCGCCTGTGGTTTAACCGAAAGGTTCATGAATGGAGAGCACAAGGGGCTCTTGGCGCCTCGATAGCTTAGCTCGGTATAGCGCGTCCTTGGTAAGGACGAGGTCGCGGGTTCGAATCCCGCCCGGGGCTTAAAACCACTTTTGCGAAAGCATGCGAGCTAGCGGACCTGCTTCTGGCTTTTGTATCTCTCGTACGCGAGCCTGGAGAGCCTGTCTGCCTCCTCGTTCTCCTCTCGCGGCACCCAGACAAAGCTCACATCTTTTCCCTCAAGCAGCCTCTCGATCTTAGGCACATACTTCTTGGAGGTGGCGGATTTCACCTTCCACTCACCCTTCATCTGCTTGATCACGAGTTGCGAATCGCCTTTGATCACAATCTTCTCCTCGATCCCCTCATCCGCGATCCACTGCGCAGCAGCCATCAGGCCCTCGTACTCCGCCACATTGTTGGTCATTCCCTTGCCCTCTCCCACAGCGCGAAAGCCCTTATGAACCACCTGACCGTTCCTGAGAACGAGATAGCCAAAAGCTGCCACGCCGCAAGGGTTTTTGGGATGGCAAAGTCCGTCGAAGTAAACTGTGATCATCGAATCTTTCGTATTTCGTTGAAGGTATATGAGGAGATCTCCTGTGCATCAAGTTTATGACGCTACGTGGAAATGACCATTTTATATAGGAGACTGGGCAAGATTGGCCAGAAGGTATTATGTCAAAGATGAACAAGAGGTCGAGCAGTTAGCATGAAGGTCGCAGTCATCGGAGGGGGTATTGGAGGGGCCGAGCTGATAAGAGTTGCCACCCCAGGCCCTCTAAAATTCACCCTGATCGAGCCCAAGAGGCAGATTGAGATGCAGGCATTGTACCCGGAGTATCTGGGCGGAGTTGCGAGGCTCCAGGAGCTGACTGCGCCGCTCAAGCCCTTTTGCGAGCGCACGGGTACCATCCATGTTCAGGAGAAGGCTTTGCGTCTGGAAGGAAACACCGTGGTCTGTGAGAAATCCCGCGTCCCGTTTGACTGTGCAGTGATTGCCACGGGCGCAGAGCAGAACTACTTCGGCATCAAGGGCGTGGAGAACACCTTCTCCATCAATACCCTGGAGGAGACAAAGAAGGCGCGAAGGTTCGTTGAGGACATGAACCCTGAGCGCATTATGATCATGGGCTCGGGCCTGACAGGCGTTGAGGCTGCATCCATCCTGGCCGAGAGCTTGGATGCCAGCATCTACATCATCGAGGCCAGGGAGAGGGTTCTTCCTCTGTTCTCGCCTCAAACCTCAGCGCTTGTGGAGAAGGCGCTCTCCAAAAAAGGTGTGAACATCCTCACCTCCACCATGGTCTGCGAGATCAAGAAGGACTGCATAATGTTCGCAGATGGTACCTGCCTGGACTGCGACATGGCCATATGGACTGCGGGCGTCAAGCCGTCCAAGTTCGTTCAAGACCTCGATCTGCCCAAGAAGAATGGTTGGATCCTTGTGGACGAGTTTCTGCGCGCCAAGGACAATATCTTCGCCATCGGAGATGCTGCTTGGATTGAGATCAACGGGAGGCTGGCCACCAAGACAGGTCTTGAGGCAGAACGTCATGCGAAGCACACTGCTGAGAATCTTGTGCGCCTGGCTGAGGGCAGACCGATGGAGAAGTACGCTATTCGCGCCAGCACGGACAATCAGGTCGCGCTCATATCCCTCGGCAGCGACTGCGCTGTTGGAGTAGTGGGGAAGATGTGCATCGGCGCACCGACCAGGTTGATCTACTCCCTCAAGAGCTGGATCGATAAGTCTTTCATAAAAAGGTTCAAGTGAATGCTCCCAAAGCCCTTTGGGACTGGGAGCATCAAAAGATTATCCGAGCACTAGATGCTTGTTATAGTTGAGCACATCTGCCATCGTATCTAATCCTTTCACCGAATGTGGGAAGTTGGTGAAGATGACGCGCGTAGCATTGATGCCCTTGTCCTTCAGTGCCTCCTCAATGCCCTTGGCAAGCTCTCCTGACTGCATATTCTCGATGACATAGGCAACGTCCTTGTACTTGTCCGGATTGGCATTGATGTCGTCCACGACCTTGGCGGCGGTCTTGGTGCCATTCATGTAGAACTCAGGTGCGAATATGTTCACCACATTCATTCCCAGCCAGTTCTTGACAGGATCCTGCTGCCAGACCATTACAATGACCTTGGTCTTGTTCAACTGCTTCTTCTCGTCTTCAGTCGGCTCCACTGCATCGAACGTCTTGGTGTAGTTTGCATAGCGCTGCTCGTAGTAGGTCTTATTCGTCGGATCCCTCTCAACCAGCCATCCCTCCACCTGTTCAGCCAACCGCTTGGAGTTGGTGGGCGTGTTCCATCCGGATAGCTTGGAGATGGTATACCACTCAACTGAACGGTTGTAGTTGGCCGCCAGGAAATCATTCACAGCAGGCATATTGTACTGCCTGTCGTTGCTGTCGTTATAGGCAACGAACATATTTGCGCCCGCAATGAAGTCCTTGTTGAGCTGGATGCGATTGGGGATGATATCGGACTGCAGATGCGGGCAAATGGTTGGATCTGCAATGGATATAGCCTCCACATTGTCGCCGCCGATGAAGGTTATGGGGTCCATCAGAACACTGGTGGTGCACACTACCTTGAGAGCTGCACTTCCTGAAACAGCTGGAACGATCAGAAGGATCGCTACCAGCAGCGTGATTATGCTGCAATATCTATTGTTTGGCATAAGCTCAGAATGGTATTACGAACTATTTAAGAGTTACTACTTTATTACATACTTTGAAAAAATCAAGCAATATCGGCAAGAAAAGACTGCTCTGCACATTCTGCCATCATCCTGGCCATCTTCACTGGGATTCCGACCACCAAACACCCTTTGGGCAGCCAAACACTTGCAGATGGGTCGGAAGGTCCTACAAATAGCGTATCTTGTGGTGCATTTTCAGCCATGCCTGCTGGATAAGTGATCATGGTTGCGCACGATGGCCCCCAGGGGACGGAGATCGGATCGAAGACATCACTGCATGCGAAATGGGCCAGGGCACATAGATTGCGAATCTGCTCTCCGCTGCCAAAGCAGACGATGCATCTGACGCCACTGCCATCCTTCAAACCATCGCAGCAGCTCATCACGACATATCTGCCCAGGGGCAGAACTTTTCCAATGCTGCTAATGGTATTCTGTGCAATTTCGCGGCTCTTCTTCAGGCGCTTTTGCGTGAAGCCTTTCAAGTCGTCTGATTCGGATGCCAGCAGGCTCATCAGACTGGGATCGAAGGATCTGTATCCAAACCATGCCGGTCCGCCGATGCAGCGGCAAAAGGACTGATCCTGCTCGTACCCTGCATAAAGCGGCCCGAAAATTTCGCCCGCTGCCATGAGATACATAGCAGATGCTAGGCAGCCACTGATGGACGATGTCCGAACGCCGCTCTCAGGGATCTCTTCAGAGCCAGACACGCACACGACCTGCGTCTCTAGGCCCACTGAGTCTGCCAGTATGCGGCCAATCTCCTCGACGGTTAACTCTGGCATTTTTGATCAATGTCTTCTGGTTGTAACCCTTCTCTTCGTAGATAGCATCACAGCCAGCCCGAAGGTGCCTGTGAGGAGCAGGGCTACCAGGGGCGCTATTGGCAAAGTGTACTCAAATCCCGCCCAAACACCGAAGGCGCTCACGAGCAGGGCCACCAGGGGTGCTACGATGAACATGCTCTTCACATCGAAGCAGAACTGGCTGGCGATGGAGGCAGGCGTCACAAGCCAGACAAATATCAGAAGCCCTCCAACGATGTTGAGGCACAAAGCTACTGAGAGCGCTATGATGAACAGCAAGATATAATAGACAACCTGAACCCGCATCCCTGAGGCCTGAGCGATCTTCATGTTGAACATGATGGCACAGATCTCCTTGTAGAAGAGCAGCACGAAGATGATGGTGAGGAGCGAGACCGCTGCCAGTGCATAGATCTCCTCCCTGTAAAGAGAGATTACATCGCCAAACAGCAGGCTGCTTGCGGAGAGGCCTTTGCCCAAATACTGCATGTAAGAGATGAGAAAGATGGCCACCGCCATGCAAAGGGCGAATAGGACTCCCAGCGTTGCATCCGCTGCCATCTTGGCTTTGTCGCTAATGGGCCCGATGAGCGCCGCCACACCCACGCTGAAGGCGATGGCAGCCATCTGGGCGTTCGTCTCCAGGAACATGCCGATAGATGCGCCTGCGAATGCTGCATGGGACATTGTGAAGCCGATGGAGGCGAGACTCATACGGGATATCACAACGCCGAGGATGCTGCAGGCGATGGAGGCGAAGACCATCGCCTCCACTGCATGGCACACGACGTTATTTGTAATCAGCGGCTCTAGCATTCATATCACTGCTTCAAAGATGACTTGCGAACGATGTCTTCCACAGCTCTGGCAGGGCAACAGATGTCTTTGGTAATTCTGCCTTCATTCATCACCACCAGATGAATGCGAATATCGGGAAGCCCATCGAAGGCATGCGACACAATGACGATCGGCGTGCCGCCTCTCACCAGGTCCAAGAGAATCGCCTGCAGAAACTCTCTGGCGGAGAAATCGAGGTTGCTGAAGGGCTCGTCGAGCAGCATGACCTCCGGCTCCTTTGCCAGGTTGTGGGCGATCATCACCTTCTGCTGCTGGCCGCCGCTCAAAGTCCCGATGGTCTTTTGTGCCAGATCCTCGATGCCCACCAGGCGAATTGCCCTCTCGGCAGCTTTGTAGTCCTCTTCCAATGGTCTCTTCAACAGCCCCAATCTGCCATAGCGCCCCATCATCACCACCTGCTGCGTGGTGAAGGGTGTAAATGGATCGAAGTAAAAGTTCTGAACGACATAGCCCACCTTTTTTCGTACATCATGGCCACTACGGCGTACATCGAAACCGCATACAGCAGCTCTCCCGTGAGTGATCTTCACCAAGCCATTTATGGATTCAAGGAGCGTCGTCTTTCCGGCGCTGTTGGGACCGCCGATGACAACGTACTCGCCGCGCTCTATGTTAAGCGTGAGGTCCTTGATGATGGGCTTGTCGTCTCCTTCGTAGGCTGTGTAGATGCCCTCAAGCTCGATGATGCTCAATTCCTAAAGCACCCGAAAGAGGCCTCGAACAGGTCAGAGTCTGCCATGCCGTACATCTCCTCGGCCATGCTCTCGACGAGCCTGGGATAGTCGTGATCCTCCTGTGGAAGGCTTTTAAAGGGCTTTGGAATCAATGTCAGCTTTTTCTCTCCTGATGTGAAGATGCATCGGATCTCTTTGGATGCGATGATCTCAATATTTCTCTTTCCCAATGTGCAGCCGCTGCCTATCTGTATTCCATCTGCCATGCATGATTCTGGTGGCGTCCCGGCGCAGTAGACCGCAGCGCTCATCTGAAAGGGATCGGTGCAGAAATTTCGCTTTGCATATCGTCCCATTCTGTAACCCAGGACTATGAAAGGACCAAGGTGGCCGTGAAAAGCCGCCAGATCCTCGATGGAATATTCTTTCTCGATGCCTGTGTGCTTGCATCCGTCAGATTTGTTCATCGACTATTGTGGCCTCCAAACGCTAATTCTTCTCTGTCAGGATACGTCTGTATTACTTATGAACTTATTGCATGCTGGATTAGCATAACTATCGTTAAAAGGATATTAATTTCGAATGCATTCGGTTTCAGCTCAACAGAGAGCATTATCCTCTGAACTCCTACGCCTCCATCCTCGGTTTTGGGCCAAGCGCATCTCTTATCCCGTCTCCCAGTAGGTTGAAGGCGAGGATGGTCATCGAGAGAGCAATGCCTGGAAAGATCATCAAATGCGGAGCTGACCTCATGAAGAGACGGCCGTCGCTGAGCATCAATCCCCATTCAGGTGTCGGAGGCCGGACGCCCAATCCCAGGAAGCTCAGCCCGGCCAGGGCTAAAATGGAATATCCTGCCCCAAGAAAGGCCATAGGAAGAACTGGCGCTATGACATTTGGAAGCAGATGCCTTGTGATGATATAGAAATCGCTTGCCCCTAAGGCCTTCGCGCCTTCCATAAACTCCTTCTCCCTGACCGCCAGAGTCATTGCCCTAACCATCCTGGCAAATCCCGTCCAGCCGATGGCCACAAGCGCAAAAGATGCATTGATAATCCCGGGCCCCATGACGGCAATGATGGCGAGGGCGAGGATAAGTCCCGGAAAGGCGAGGAGAACATCCACGATCCTCATCACAAATTCATCATAGCGTCCGCCCAGGAACCCTGAGATCGCCCCGATCAGGGATCCGATGGCCAGTGCGGTTCCTGTTATGGCCATGCCTATTGGCAGAGAGAGCCGGGCACCATATACCACCCGGCTGAAGACGCATCTCCCCAGGTTGTCGGCGCCCATGGGATACTCGCTGCTCGGCGGTGACAGACGCCTCTCCAGGTTCTGCGCCAGGGGGTCGTGGGGAGCTATGAGCGGCGCAAATGTAGCAACTAATAATATCGTGCAGATGATAATTGATCCTAATAGTATCCTGCTGTCGCCTTTCAGGATGTCCAAGATCTCATCGATCATATCTTACCCTCGGATCAATCCAGCTATATAGGATGTCAACTGCCAGGTTGACCAGTACAAAGACCAGGGATATAAAGAGGACGCACCCTTGGACCATTGGGAAGTCTCGAGAGAATATTGAATCCACAAGAAGCTTTCCCAGTCCCGGCCAGGTGAATATCACCTCTACGAAGACCGCTCCCTCCAAAAGCCAGCCGAACTGCAGCCCTGAGACTGTAACCAGGGGAAGGAGCGCATTTCTCAAAGCATGCTTCAGGATGATGCACTCTTCTGGGAGCCCCTTGGCCCTGGCGGCAAGGATGAAGTTCTCCTCCAGAGCGTCGATCATACCGGCCTGAACCACTTTAGATGTGAGTGCAGCAGCTCCTATGCCCAAGGTAAGTGCTGGTAGGATGAGATGCTCCAGGCCGCCGCGACCGCAGACTGGAAGCCAGCCAAGATACAGAGAGAAGGTCAGCATCAAGAGCGGCCCAAGCCAGAAGGCAGGCATGGCCGTTCCAAGGGCCGAGCCGAGAAGCAGGGATTTATCGAGCCATGAGCCTCTTCGGACGGCTGATAGTATCCCCAGAGGAAGTGAGATCAGGATTGCAAAGGCGAGGCTGGCGGAGGCCAGCTCCAGTGTGGCTGCAAGCCTGGATAGAACCTCCGGAAGAACCGGCCGGCCGTAACTGACTGCCAGGGACCTTCCCAGGTCGCCGTGAATGGCAGAGTTGAGCCAGTGAAGATACTGCAGCGCTAGGGGCTCGTTTAAGCCAGCTGCTGTCCGGAACCCTTCAAGGGCCTCAGGCGTTGGGACGACGCCCTGCTGCCTCAATAGGATCTCGGCAGGATCGCCGGGGACGAGATGCAGGAGAGAGAAGGCCAGGATGGAGATGCCTAGCAGTGTAGGAACCATCAGGACTAGCCTTCTGGCAGCATAGCTTAGCATGCTGCCGTCGTAAAATGCTCGTCTATAATCATCTCCGCCGCCTGCTTACCGCTGAGGATTACCCCCAGAACTCCGCCATGAGGCTCAGTCCAGGCTCCGGCCAGGTAGAGGTCGTTGATTGGCGTCCTTTGAGGAAGCCTTTTGTGTCTCAGGTCGAAGCCAACATAGCATCCGTTCTTGTTCAGCGTGTACCTCTGGGCGGTTAGGGGAGTTGCAGCCTCCATCACAAGGATGTGCTCTCTGAGCCCTGGATAAACCTTCTCTGCCATGGAGATGAGATGATCTGCCGTCTCATTCTTCCTTTTGTAGTACGCCTCGTTCCTCTCCAAATAGCTGGATACCCCCCACGCATCCTGCAGGTTCTCTACACGAAGAGGCGTTCCAATTGTCACAATCTGCTTGCCACCTTCGGCAAGAGACGGATCGAGGAGAGTGTAGTTGGTCAATCCTGCAAAAGAAGTGCCCGCTTTCGGCCCGCTATCCGGCTGCTCCGGGAGGATGCCGATCTCAAAG
>MVQH01000044.1 GCA_002067755.1 Methanosaeta sp. PtaB.Bin018 | reverse complement strand
ACTATCTCGGACTTCGAGATGGAGTTTTGATCCATGCGGTCTCCAGCTGTTGCAGGTCAGTTCTATCCTGGTAGCGGAGCTGGCCTCAAACATCAGCTGGAGGAGATGATGCCTGGAGCAGATGAGATTCCAGCGTTGGGCGCTGTCGTGCCGCATGCGGGTTACATGTACTCCGGACCAGTTGCCTCTGAGGTCTATTCCCGTCTGCCCAGGCGAGATGTCTTTGTGCTCTTGGGACCCAACCATCACGGCCTTGGCGCGCCCCTTGCGCTCTCTCGCGACTCCTGGAGGACCCCATTGGGTGTCGTCGAGCCCGATCTCGAGCTGGCCGATGCACTGGCTGGAACCATCATCGACCATGATGAGACGGCCCACCGGCATGAGCATTCCATCGAGGTGCAGATACCTTTCCTCCAGGCTCGGTTTGAGAAATTCAAGATCCTGCCCATAGCTATGGGGCTTCAGGACGAAGAGACTGCGATTGAGGTGGGCGAGGAGCTGGGGCGCGCCATTAGCAGGCTGAGCCGCAACTGTACCATAATTGCGAGCAGCGATTTCACTCACTATGAACCACAGGAGGCCGCACGCAAAGTGGATGCCCTTCTCATCGAGGCCATCTTGAACATGGACGTGCATGAGCTCTACGCCAGAGTCTACCGGCACAATGCCACGGCTTGTGGCTATGGTCCAATTGCAGCTACGATCACTGCTGCTGCTTCTTTGGGTGCTACAAGCGGAAAGCTGCTGCGCTATGCCACAAGTGGGGATGTCACACGCGACTATAGCCAGGTAGTTGGATATGGGGCGATAGCCTTCACGTGAGGAGGCGATCCTTTGACGTCAGCATCGGCTCCCGGCAAGGTAATACTCTTCGGAGAGCATGCTGTTGTCTCTGGCACTGCAGCCCTGGGCGGAGCCATCGATCTGAGGGCCAGGGTGACTGTCCAGGATCTTCCCGGAAAGATTCTGATCGATGCCTGTGATCTGTGCCTCAAGGAGTTTTCATTAGATCTGATCACCGGGAAGGTTGTATCTGCAGATGCAGTGCACTTCACCAGATATGTTTCAGCAGTCCTGAAGGACTTTGATGCCCAGGATCTACGTGTCGAAATTAAGTCAGATCTGCCATTGGCATCGGGCCTGGGATCCTCGGCTGCCATAGTTGTTGCAACCACCGCGGCCCTCAGCCAGCATCTTGGCCTCGGGCTGTCCAAAAAGGAGATCGCAGAGCGCTCCCATAGGATTGAAAAGTCGGTGCAACATGGCATGGGCAGCCCCATGGATACAGCCCTTGCCTCCTTCGGTGGCTATCTGCAGGTCTCTCGTGATATCTTGCCCCTCAATCTGCCAGAGCTTGAGATGATCGTGGGATACACAAAGCAGCCTCATGACACGAGGTCAGAGGTTGCAAAGGTTCAGAGCATGAGATCGCGCTACCCAGACCTTGTAGGGCCCATATTCCAGGCCATTGGTGCCATCACCAGCAGGGCAGTGCCTCTGATTCGGGAGCAGAGGCTGGCGAGCTTGGGAGAGCTTATGAACGTCAACCACGGATTGCTGGAGGCCTTGGGCGTTGGAACGCGGGAACTTTGCGAGCTGGTCTATGCTGCCAGAGGCGCGGGGCAGGCACTTGGTGCCAAGCTCACTGGTGCAGGAGGTGGCGGCTGCATGATCGCATTGCCCGCGCCAGGCGGATCGACTGCATTGATCACAGCCCTGAAGCAGGCAAGAGGCCTGGCCTTCCCTGTCAAGGTCGGATGCGAAGGCGTGAGGCTGGAGAGCGATTTGGGATGAAGGTTCTGAAGATCGGCGGAAGTATTCTGACGGACAAGAGAAGGATCGGCGCCGCTCGTCTCGGGGAGATTCAGCGCGTTGCCGACGAGATCGCCGTCAATCCTGAGGATCTGGTGCTGGTCCACGGCGCAGGTTCCTTTGGGCACATCCCTGCAAGAAGATATGGACTTCCAGAGAACTTCAACCCAGAGGGACTCAGGGCGACTCATAGCTCAGTGGTCAAGCTCAACGACCTTGTCATAGACGCTCTATGCAAAGCCGGCGTCTTCGCGATGCCAGTCCATCCATTCTCCTGCGTTCTCCTAAGAGACGGCAGGATAGACAGCTTTGCCTTGAAGCCCATCGAGGAGATGGTCCGCGACGGACTGCTTCCTGTTTTGCATGGCGATGTGGCCATGGATGCGACGCGAAAGGCTGGAATCGTCTCCGGAGATCAGATTGTGACGTACGTTGCCAGGGCCCTGCAGGCGGAGGTCGTGGCTGTGGGATGTAACGTTGACGGCGTGCTATTCTCCGGAGAGCCGCTGAGGGAGCTGACCCGCAAGGATCTGCCTTCGATCGAGGGGGCTCTTGGAGGGAGCGCTGGGGTCGATGTGACCGGCGGCATGCGTGGAAAACTGCTGGAGATGCTGGATCTTGCCGATGCCGGAATAATGTCAGTGATCTTCAATGCAGGCACTGAAGGCAACGTTCTGCGGGCACTGCGTGGCGAGCCCATTGGCACAATGGTGCGGAGGCCGAATTGACGACGTCCAGCCGCAAGCTCGATCACATCAGAATCTGCCTGGAGAAGCCCATAGATGCGCAGATCAGGCCGTTTGACGACCTGGTGCTGGTTCATAAGGCCCTCCCCGAGATCGATGAGGCTGAGATAGATACCAGTTGCAGTTTCCTTGGGATCAGGCTTAGCGCACCGATTATCATCAGCGCCATGACCGGGGGCCATCCCGATGTGCAGGAGATCAACATTCGACTGGCTGAGGCTGCTGAAGAGGTTGGCGTGGCCCTTGGTGTTGGATCTCAGAGGGCAGCCCTTGAGGATGACAGTCTGGAATGCACCTTCTCAGCAGCCAGAGATGCTGCCCCCGACATTCCCATCATCGGCAATATAGGAGCTGTGCAGTTGAAGAGGTCGGGTCCAGAGATCATACCGCGGCTGGCAGAGATGATTGATGCCGATGCGATAGCAGTTCATCTGAACTTCCTGCAGGAGTGCATCCAGCCAGAGGGCGATAAAGATGCATCAGGTGTATTGGATGCCATAAAGTCAGCAGCATCTGGTCCGGCGCCAATAATCGTGAAGGAGACTGGCTCTGGCATATCTAGGGAAGTAGCCTTGGATCTTGTCGGGGCAGGCGTCAAGATCATCGACGTCTCGGGCGTGGGTGGCATGAGCTGGGCTGGAGTTGAAGCTTATCGTGCAGCCGAGGTTGGGGACTGTGAGCTGGAACAGATGGGAAGGCTGCTGTGGGGCTGGGGAATTCCCACGCCCGTGAGCATAATCGAGTGCGTCGCATCAGGTGCAGAGACGATCGCCTCGGGTGGAGTTCGAAGCGGCCTGGATGTGGCCAGGGGCTTGGCCCTGGGCGCGAGCATGGCTGGAACTGCCCTCCCAATGCTTGCACCTGCAACTGTGGATTCACAGTCGGTAGTGAGATTGATAAACTCCTATATCAGGGCATTGAAGATTTCGATGTTTCTCACCGGCTGCAAAGATATCTCGAGGCTTCGCAGCGTGCCCCTCGTGGTCTTGGGAAGGACCAGGGAATGGCTGGAAGCGCGAGGCTACGATACGAGAAAATTTTCTGTTTACAGAGAGTTGGCAAGATGAAGGATATTGCAATCATCGCTGTCGGTGGCTATAATGAAATAGGCCGCAACATGACGGCGATCAGGATAGGAAAGGATATTGTCGTAATGGATATGGGCATTCGGTTGGATAGGGTGCAGATTCACGAGGATACCGATGTGGAGTCTTTGCATGCCTCAGATCTGATCGCAATGGGCGCCATTCCCGATGACAGCATCATGGAAAGCATCGACGGAAAGGTCAGGGCAATTGCCTGTACGCATGGTCATCTCGATCACATTGGGGCCATCTCCAAGCTAGCCCATAAGTACCATGCGCCAATTATTGCGACGCCATTTACCGCTGATCTGATAAATCAAGAGATCAAATCCGAGAAAATCTTCGGCGTGAACAATCCGCTCAAGATCATAAACGCCGGAGAGCGTTATCAGGTAACTGAGGACATCGAGCTGGAGTTCATCCGCGTGCAGCACAGCATCGTGGATTGCGTCTTCGCTGCAATTCACACTCATAAAGGCACAATACTTTACGCTAACGACTACAAGATTGACCGCAGCCCGACGCTCGGCGAGCCGCCAGACTTCACCAGGCTCAGGGCGCTGGGAAAGCAGGGCGTGCTGGCCCTGATCACTGAGACCACAAATGCATCGGTCTCCGGAAAGACCCCTTCGGAGAAGATCGCCAAAGACCTGGTGTGGGATGTGCTCATAGGCACTGAAGAGTCGAAGTCAGGCGTCATGGTCACGACCTTCTCCTCTCACATTGCCAGAATCAGGGCCATCATTGAGGCCGCCCATAAGATGGGCCGAAAGCCTGTGCTTTTGGGCAGGTCGATGGAGAAGTACTGGGGCACTGCCGTGAGGACGGGCTACGCAGGGCAGGGCGAGGTGACTGTTTTCGGGAGGAGGAAGTCTGTGGACAAAGCCCTGAAGAGGATGATGAATGAGGGCAAGGACAAGTACCTTCCAATCATGACCGGCCATCAGGGCGAGCCTGGAGCCATCCTGAGCCGTGTGGCTGGCGGCGAGACTGACTACCAGGTTGAATCAGGAGATAAGGTCATCTTCTCTGCAGGGATAATTCCCCAGCCTCTTAATGAGTCCAACCGCCACACTGTGGTGACCAAGCTGAAGATGCGAGGCGGAAGGATTTATGATAACGTTCATGTCTCAGGGCATGCCTGCATGGAGGACCACTGGGAGCTTTTGAGGATGATAAACCCCGAGCACGTGATTCCCAGCCACGGCAACCTTGTCACTCATGGCAGCTACCTCATGATGGCAGAGGAGACTGGATACTCTTTGGGATCCAATATCCATCTGGTGAGGAATGGTCAAGAGCTTCTGATCGATTGAGACGGTGAGACTGATGATGGACAAAGAGCTAGAAAGGCGCGCAGCCTTGGTGTCGCGTGCCATTGAGCAGTTTTTGCCTGTGGTGCATCCTCGCGGCCTGTACGAAGCCGGGCGGCACCTTGTGGATTCTGGCGGGAAGAGGTTGCGACCATCAATGTTGCTCCTGGCGGCCGAGGCAGTAGGCGGAGATGCTGCAACTCTGGCTCCTGCAGCGGTCTCAATTGAGCTGATCCACAACTTCACCCTCATTCATGATGACATCATGGACAACGCCGATGTGCGACGTGGTCGTGCTGCAGTACACAAGCTTTGGGGAGTGTCTGGGGCCATTCTTGCCGGAGACACTCTCTACTCCAAGGCTTTTCAGGCTCTGGGAATGACACCTGCAAGGCCAGAGCTGATCCTCGGGGCCATGAATGTGCTCTCTGGAACATGCACAGCCATTTGCGAGGGCCAGTGGCTGGACATAGAGTTTGAGAAGAGACAGAGCGTCTCTGAGGATGAGTACATGGAGATGATCGAGAAGAAGACGGGCGTGCTGTACGGCGCGTCCGCCAGCATGGGTGCACTTCTTGCCGGGGCCCCGGACAGGGTCGTGAAGGGGCTCGAAGAGTTTGGCAGGCTGACAGGCATGGGCTTCCAGCTTCAGGACGATGTCTTAGATCTGACGGCTCCTGAGAGCGTCCTTGGAAAACGGCGGGGCGGAGACCTTGTCGAAGGAAAGAAGACCATGATCATGATCCATGCCATGTCCAGAGGGATCGATGTGGATGTATTTGGTCGTAAAGATGCCACCATTGAGCAGATTGAGAGGGCCATCACAGTACTTGAGAGGAGTGGATCCATAGAATATGCCAGATCTAAGGCTTGGGATATGGTGGAGGCTGGCAAGAAGGCCCTGGATGTGCTTCCCGATTCACCTGCGAAGGACATGCTGCATGATTTAGCCGATTATATGATCCGGAGAAGGTATTAAGGAAGAGGTTATAATCAGCAGGTGAGGTATCGATATGGAACGCTTTGTAGTTGTATTGTTGTTATTGCTCTGTATGCCCTCTGCAGCGCTAGCATCGGATTTTGTTGAGGCCACCACGGCCATAACTCTGAGCGTAGACTCGGTCACAATCTATCCTGACGGCCTGATGGTAGCGAAATGCAAGGGAGTACTGGATACAACAGCAGGCGAGCACAAGTTCGTGATCAATGTTCCAGACTCTGCGGATATGAGCTCTGTGCTCCTGACTGTGAGCAACGCAACAGTTGAGAGGGTGGTTTATGATGCAAATCCCGTCTACACATTGAATGTATCTGCATCTGGGCCTCAGGACTTTGCTCTGAGCTATTTGATGTACGATGCCGGCTTTTGGGAGCCCAGATATGATATGCACCTCACAGATGATTCAGTTCTGCTGAACGCAAATGCCCTCGTTCGAAATCGCGGGGGAGAAGATCTGAAGAGCGTGCGACTCAAGCTGGTTGCAGGCCTGCCCATATCATCGGAGCCTGTCTATGCCAGGGCGGTGCAATTTGCGCAGAAATACGCAGCTGAAGCGGCTCCAGTGGAAGCTTTGAGTGCAGCGCCTGCTCCCTCTGCATCCGGTGAGCTGGAGACGTTCTACATCTTTGAGCTCGTTGGCCGTAAGGATCTGGCCCAGGAGAAGGATATCAGCTTCCCGCTTTTTTCCGAAGACGTGCCACTTGTGAGGATTTACACATGGAATGCCTACGAGCAGTATGACGGGCCTGTTGAGGAAGAGATCCGGGCAAACAATACCATGCAAAATCCCTGGCCATCTGGAAGGGCAATGCTCTATCGGAATGATGAATACGTCTCTACCATTGATATGCCTTACACCCCCTCTGGGACCAACGCATCCATCTCAATCGGCCCCTCGGCGGACCTGAAGGTCTCAAGGAGGCTAAAGGACTACAACATCACTGAGAGGATCATTGCTGCAAACACCAGCTCAAAGAACCACACAGTGAAAGAGACCACACAGACCTGGACGTATCACCTGAAGGTCGAGAGCAATCTGGATCGTGCCTCAACCTTGGAGGTCACAGACAGCCTGCCCCAGGAGGCGGAGATGATAGATGTCACGCCCAAACCCACTGAGAGCACAGCCACAAGCCTCAAGTGGAGACTGCAGCTGATGCCGCGGCAGAAGACATCGATCGATTACAGCTATAAAGTGCTCACGACGGAAAGCCTGCAAAACGAAAATTAGAGCGGAAGGGCTCCCGCTCGATCATTTTTTCATGAGATCCTGAGCGTGTAGGCTGTATTTTTCTTGAAATCCCTGGTGTGCTCTTTTTTATTGACGATGTTCCCCTGCCAGTCCCTCTGAGATATTGTTATAGTATGCGTCCCATCAGCGCTCAAGAGAAGAGCTGCGTTTCCATCCAGAGCGCCATCGGCAGCATCGCTGCTGTAAAACACGCCATCAACATAGACATCATAGCCCTTGCTGCTTTCTGACAAGATGCTCACCTTGGCCTTTCCTGGCGCAGCTGCCCTTACATCTACAGGCGAACTTGGGGGCAATTGTGGCCGAGGCAGGACATCGATGATCAGAGCATTGCTGGGCTGGTTGTTGGCAGCTAGCACCACGAACATCCTACCTGATTCTGCCACAGTCAGTTTGAGCAGATTGTACCCTTTTGGGAATTTCAGGCTAAAGTGGTTTATGCTGCTTTTGAAATAGGATATCAGGTAGATATCAGAGTAACCACTGTAGGGAGTGTAGGCAATCAGGTCCACGACATCTCCTGTGGCGACCTGTTTGTACTGGCACCATGCGGCTCCATCCAAAATCCACAGCTCGCATGCGCTCTGATATGCGATATGGTCGGAGTAGTTCATCTCTGCATCGCCCAGGCGGATGGTCGAGGGCTCGTTGCCAGTTATGTTGAATGCCACTGGAGGCGAGAGCATTGGGATCGTCTGCTCCTCTGTGCCATTTTCAGTGACATTCCATGGCTCCTCGGTCCAGATCTGTGTTCCAGCAGGCACTGCTTGCCCAGATGCTGCCAAGAGAATGACCAATAAGAGAAGCAAGAGATGATTCATGCAAACCTCTTTTCTCCTTCACATTGTTTCAAGGGCTGCTATTCCCAGGGTCTCCAGAGTCGCGCGCAGCGCATTTCGTGCCGCTCCAACCAGAGCCAGCCTCGCGTTCTTCAGATCCTGCGGCGCATCCAGCACAGGGCTGTACCGGTAAAAGAGGTTGAAGCACTCGGCCAGCTCCCTGGCATAGGTTGCCAGATGATGTGGCTTCAGCTCCCGCGCGGCACTGTCGATGACCAGATCGAACTGGGAGATCTTCTTGATAAGAGCGACCTCGTTTTCGTCCAATAGTAGCTCTGCATTGAATTGCCGCTCTGCACTCTCTTTTCGAAGGATGCTGCAAGCACGGGCATGTGAGTACTGGATGAAGGGGGCAGAGAGCTTTTCGAAGTCCAGCGCCTGTTTCCAGTCGAACATGGTGGCCTTGTCCGCGGATACCTTGACCACGTCGAAGCGTATTGCCCCTGCTGCTACCTTCATTGCCACATCTCTTCTGAAATCCTCGCTCTCATCTGGCCTGCGCAGGCTCACCTCCTCGAAGGCCCGGCGTTCCACCTCATCTATGAGCTCATCTGCAGAGATGAACTTGCCCTTGCGAGTACTCATGGAGCCTGTGGGCAAAGAGACGAACTCGAATATGACCACCTCCGGCTCGCGGACTTTGAGCAGGCGCAGGGCAGTGCACAATTGTCTGGATACAAGCTTGTGGTCGGCACCGAGGATATCCACTGAGCGATCGGAGTTGGCCGATTTCCAGCGGTGATAGGCGAGATCGCGTGTTATGTAAAGGGATGTTCCATTGGCCCTCTTGAGAACCATCTTCTTCTCAAAGCCGTAGCCTGAGAGGTCAAGCTGGAATGCACCATCCTCCCATTCAGTGTGGCCCGTCTTCTCCAACAGCTCTATGATCTGGGCCACGTCTCCGCTGCGAACGAACTCCGACTCCCAGTGGTAGCTGTCGTGATGGATGTTCAAGCGGTGAAGGGTCTCCTCAATGCCACGAATTGCATAATTCACAGCCTTCTGAATCTTGGCCACAGTCTCAGGATCGCCAGCTTCGTACCGCTGGATGATCTGATCAGCCTGAGCTCTGATCTTGGGGTCCTCTTCCATTGCCTTGTTGGCTGCGATGTAAACCTTGGCTATGGCATGGTCGGGCTTGGAGCCGTCCAGCTGGAAATGCTCGCAGCCCACGACGACCATTGCTTCCTGGCGTCCCATGTCATTCACGTAATACTGGGCATCCACTGTGCAGCCTGCCCTGCGCAATATCCTGACCAGTGTGTCGCCGATGACGGAGTTACGAATGTGGCCCACATGCAGCGGCCCATCGGGATTTGCTGAGGTGTGCTCCACAATGACCTTATCGCTCATTTTGCCCGTCCAGCAGTTGTCGGAGAGTGCCTGATTTATTACAGTGTTCAGGAACCCTCGGTTCATGAAGAAGTTGAGGTATGGGCCTGCAAGCTCCACTCTGTCAACATATCTGAACTTCGTTGGAACTGCCTGATGGATCTCTTTGGCTATCTGAACAGGGCTCTTTCTTTGGGCTGTCGCCAGCCGAAAGGCTACGGATGAAGCCAGGTCGGCGTGTGGACTGATCTCAAGGCTCAGGTCGGATACTCCATCCTCTACCTTGAGACCGCAATGCTCAAGCGCGTCACGAATAAGCCCTTTGACCTCGTTCATGAAATCGAGAAACATGGGAACACCTGAAAGCTATTTCTCTGAAATGGATTTATCGATATAAGGATTACGTGATTGGTTGAGGCTCTGTGCCAATGGGATTAATACTCGGAGAGTTTGGTCTGGGTGACAATGCACTTTTCGCCAGGAATCTCCACAGGATAAACACCAGTGAGGCATCCCATGCAGAGATCCTCCTTTGGAATTCCCACTGCCTCCACCAGCCCCTTGTGGCTCACATAGCCCAGAGAGTCCGCATTGATCACAGCCTCCACTCCCGCAACAGTCTTGTAAGCAGCAATTAGCTCCTCGCGGCTGGCCATATCGATGCCAAGATAACAAGGAGCGAGGATAGGCGGGCTTCCTATGCGAACATGCACCTCTTCTGCCCCTGCCTTCCTAACCATATCCACAATTCTCCTGCTGGTAGTGCCACGAACGATGGAATCGTCCACAAGGACTAGCTTATGCCCCTCGATATTTGGCCGAATGGTGTTCATCTTCAACCGCACTGCAGTCTCCCGCATGCTCTGATCTGGCATGATGAATGTCCTGCCGATGTACCTGTTTTTCATCAAGCACTCCCGATATCTGATGCCTGAACGCTGATGGTAGCCCACAGCTAATGTTATGCCAGAATCCGGAATGGGAGTGACGGTATCTGCCTTTGCAGGATGCTCTTCTGCGAGATGCGAGCCTATATTCACCCGGACATCATAGATCAGGCGGCCATCCATGATGCTATCGGGCCTTGCGAAATAAATGTACTCGAAGATGCAGTGCGACGGATGGGAGAGGCGAGCAAGCTGATATGACCTCATCTCACCCTTCTTGATGACGATCAGCTCACCGGGATGGACGTCCCGAACAAGCCTTCCATTCAAAGTATCTATTGCTGCGCTCTCAGAGGCCACCATATAGCCATTATCAATCTCGCCAATGCAAAGAGGTTTTATGCCAAGGGGGTCTCGCAGTGCCAGGACTGTGTCCCCCCACAGGAGAACGAGTGAATAAGATCCCACCATCTTTCGCATCAGCGCACGAACTGCTTCTTGCAGGTCGTATTTGAGAAGCTCTTTTACAAAAAAATGTGCGATTACCTCTGTATCCGAGGATGAATAGAATATGTCTCCTGCTTGCTCAAGCTGCTCTCGAAGCTGGCTGGAGTTGACAAGATTGCCGTTATGCGCAACTGCTATAGCACCATCCTTGTATTTAACCAAAAAAGGCTGGGCATTCTCAATGCACGATCGGCCTGTTGTCGGATACCTGACGTGGCCGATGCCAACAGACCCGCGCAATAGGTCGATCTGCGCATCGTTGAATGCCTCGGAGACAAGGCCCATGCCCCTGTGGGTGCGAATGGCCTTGCCATCGTGAACAGAGATGCCTGCTGCCTCTTGTCCCCGATGCTGCAGGGCGTAGAGCGCAAAGTAAATGAATTTGGCTACGTTATTGCCCGTCTCATTGAAGGAGATACCGACAACGCCGCAGGCATCGTGCAACTTTGGGCCCCTAGTAATCCGCCTTCCTCATCCACTTATGGCTTCTGAGCTTCGATGATATACCAAAGCCGCATTTAACGCAAACCTTTCTCTTGAAATTGAACGAGATACTGCCACAGCGTCTGCACCTGATATGCGATCTCTTGTGGCGTCTGCCCATCGAAGGAGTACCTTTCACTTAAAAACACCTCAGGGTGAAATATATACTACGTTATCTCCTCGCACGATTACAGTTCCAATCTTGCGTGCGACCGCCCCTTCTGCCACTTCTTCGGTTTTGTCGAGCACCAGGTTCATGTGGATATCGTAACCCTGTAGCTCTCCCCTGAAGACCCTTCCGTCTTTGAGTTTGACTATGACGGGTCCATTCAGTGATTCATTCAGAATATCAAGCGGTCTCTGACCCATTAAACCTCTCTCCAGCGATTGAATAACCGCAAAAGGCTTCGGAGTCAAACTTGCTCGTTGCATATTTAAACCTATCGGGATACTTGAAGATCATGAAGATAAAATCCAGGCACCACCTCAAGGGGAGCGATGCCAGGAAGGTAATCGCGAGCCTCGAACAGTTCCTCGATGATCCATCTCCTTTGAGGGCGGCATCTTTGGAGATGGCCGTCACAGACGAGGGCATCGATCTCATCTTCGTGAACGGCCGTCCCCTGATAATGCTCTTAGATGGCCTGCCATTTTTCACAGTGCTCGGGGCCATAGAACTGGGGCCCACCAAGAGGCTGGTGGTAGTGGATTCTGGAGCAGTTAGGTTCGTCGTGAATGGAGCAGATATCATGAATCCGGGGATCGTCTCCGCGGACGCGGAGATAGCTGCCGGCGACCTGGTTGTGGTCGTAGAGGAGAGACACAAAAAACCCTTGGCCATAGGCAAGGCGCTGATTCCTGGGAGCGAGATGAGAGGAGAGGGAAAGGCTGTAAAGTCGCTGCACCATGTGGGAGATCAGATTTGGAAAGGACTGGAGGGATGAGATGGAGGAGATTGGCGAGCTAATTGGCAAGGGATTTGGCATATGGAAGAGAAACCTCAGCTTATGCATTCCCTTCCTGCTCAGTTTCGCTCTCTCAGTGCTTGTCATAATTCCAGTTCTGGGGGCTTTTGTCCTGGTCACAGTGCCTCTGGCAAGCTTGAACTCTACGACTGTGGAGAGCGTCGAGGAGATGCAAGAGCTGTTTTCTCAGATGGAAGACTCCACAAGCGGCCTGTCCCTGCAGCAGGTCGTACAGATCATGCTGCTCTTCGTCATACTGATAGTGCTATTATCCTTGGTCAGTGCCTTCTTCACCGCCGGAGCCATCGGAATGGCCAGGCAAGCTCTGGATAAGAAAAAAACAGATACAAGGGCCATGTGGTCTGCAGGAAGGGAGCATTTCCTGAATATGTTCATTGCCACCATCTTGATGAACCTCATGATCGTTGCTGGCTTGATATTCATTGCGCCGGGCATAGCGACCCTTCCAAGCCCACTGCAGGCAGAACCTCAGGCAGTGAGCCTGTTGGTATTAGGAGTGCTCATGCTTATCCTCTATGTCTTTGCACTATCTCTTGCACTGGCGGCAGCGCCCTATGCACTGGTTGTCGACAAGATAGGAGCTCTGGCTGCCATCAAGGCCAGCATAAGCTTCTTTCGGTACAACAAGTTCGATGTACTGGTTCTCTGGTTGGTTGTAGTGGCCTTATCCTTGGGCCTGCAGATGATCGGCGGCTCATTCTCGGCTGGAGAGAGCGCGACATATCAGCCTCTGTCAGTGGCAACGGGCCTGATAAACATCCTGGTCCTGTCTCCTCTCTCCACCGTCTGGTGGACAAGGCTTTATATGGATAGAAAGGGATTGCTACTGATCGATGATGTGAGGGAACCATGGTGAACTTTGAAAAACCAAGTTATGCAGACATTATAATACGCTTCCGGCAGCTCAAGCCTATGCAGCAATCGGCGGTTGTAGGTCTCATCTTCTTCATCATCAATTCCCTTTATTACATTCTTATTTTGCACATGGGCCCAGCAGAGGCTGCCAGCATATCAGTATACTCATCGATAGTTTTCATGGTGGTCTATTACTTCACAACCATCTTTGTGGTCAAAAGGAATATTCATGCAGGATCATCAAAGGGACCGAAGAAGGGCCTCAGAAATAGGTGAGGGTTGATGATGGAACTGAAAGCAGTGAAGATGGACATTCCAGAAGGATCGAACCTGATATTGGGACAGAGCCACTTTATCAAGACGGCAGAAGACCTCTATGAAGCCATTGCAGGCACAGTGCCTGGGGCGAAGTTCGCCGTCGCTTTCTCAGAAGCCAGCGGTGACTGTCTGGTGCGTTTGGAGGGCAACGACGCTGATTTGATCGAAGTGGCCAAGAAGAACTCGCTGGCGCTCGCCTGCGGCCATACCTTCGTCGTGCTCATGAAAGGTGCTTTTCCCATAAATGTCTTGAACGCCATCAAGGGCATTCAGGAGGTCTGTGGCATATTCTGTGCAACAGCCAACCCTCTGGAGGTCGTTGTGGCCGAGACGGAGCTTGGTCGAGGGATCTTGGGCGTCATTGATGGATTCTCGCCCAAGGGCGTGGAGGATGCGAGCATGGTCGAGGAGCGGCGTTTGCTGCTGAGGAGGTTTGGATATAAGCTTTGATCTAGCGGTTTTGAATGGCCGCGTTTTTACTCATGCGGGCCTGAAGGCCATTGACATCTGGATCAAAGACGGAAAAGTGTCTGCTCTTGGCGGCTCCCACAGGGCAGACGAGAAGATCGATGCCAGGGGAATGCTGGTGCTGCCGGGTGCCATCGATGCC
>MVQH01000043.1 GCA_002067755.1 Methanosaeta sp. PtaB.Bin018 | reverse complement strand
ACATCAAGCATCCAAGAGCTTATCCTAATGCGCCAATAAGCCTTGATGAAATGATAAGAATTATCACAAAAGCAGGATATGAGGTCAGGAAAATGGATTATCTTGGAAGCGGCTAAGGCCGCTGGTTGTTTTATTTAGAGCGTTTTCATACCAATTCATGGCGATAAGGTTAAAGAGGCGCGTCGAACCAAATCGACTGATGCGATCAAGCGTCCGGCTTACTGTCGGTGCTTATGTGGTCGCAAAGGAGAAGGTTCGATCTCTTGATCATCCATACACAGTTTGGCTTCCAGATGTCAAGGGAGTTCATCCTGTAGGAATCGATCTCAACTAGACGAATGCCATCGTAGCAGTAGATGCAGATGGAGATGAGCTTTTCATAAGCGGCCTGGATAGAAAGATCAATAACAAGCGCACTTCTAAGACGATCAAACGACTTCCAAGAAAGCAAGCTCAAAGGAAGGCAGAGGGAAAGAATGCTCGAAGTGCTGTCCGAGCCCTCAAACGGCCGAGAGCAAAGCTATCTCGTAGAACTGAGGACTTCTGCAATTGCGCTTCTGGGAAGCTTGTCGAATGGGATCTTGAGAACTGTGTTCATGTGTTCAAGGATCTGGATTTTGAGCAGGGAAAGCATGGTACCTGGGATAGGCAGGTCTCTGTTTAGCCTCGCTGTATGAATTACCTTGCTAGCCCTCATTGCGGGCTCTCGATTAATGCAGATCTCAATGCCGCCTTAAACATTCGAGGCAGATTTACTAGCCTGCGGGCTAGTGGGATCTGTCAGCATCCCCCGATGATCAGGAGGCAAGATCGTCCCCTTCAGGGAGCAGGCAGCCGACTGGGACGATGATCTGGATGTGACCTGCTCCGAACTTTCCATCTGCCTTTTCGCCATCATCAGCGTTACTAAATGCCGACTTCCGCCCGAAGCTATCTGCGTCTTCTGTAGATCTCTCGCATCATCTCTCTGTGCAAAGATGCCATCATATCTCCAAGAATGCCGATGAGAAATAGCTGAAAGCCCACGATTATCAATATCGCAGTTAAGATTGTGAGGGGAATGTGCTCTATGCGCCAGTTGATCCAGTCTCTTGCCACATAAAGTCCGATCAAAAATCCGATCGCACCAAATATGGAGCCGATAAGGCCGAAGAAGAACATGGGATTCTCGGTCTTCGCCATTCGAAATATTGTGAGTGCTATCTTCAGCCCGTCTCGAAATGGATTGAGCTTGGTCTTCGTGCCGATGGTCCTTGGCATGTAGGTGATCGGAACCTCCATGATGCGCAATCCCTTTTTCACGCTCTCAATCGTCATCTCCGACTCGATCTCAAATCCCGGCGTGGAGAGATCCAGAAGGCGTATGCCATCTGTCGTGAAGGCCCTGTACCCTGAGAGGATGTCTTTGAGATGAACGCCATAGATAAAGACGAAAAAGCGGTTGATGATTTTGTTGCCGAACATATTCAGGCGCTTGAGTGCTCCGCCCTTCAAGTGTCCAAACCGGTTTCCAACTACGTGGTCTGCTCTGCCCTTGAACAAAGGGTCCAGAAGCATAAAAGCCTCCGAGGGCAGATACGTCCCATCGCCGTCAATCAAAAGTATATACGGCTGCTCAATCGTCTCAAAGACCTCTTTTAGCGCCTGACCCTTGCCTGAGCCCGACTGGAGGACGACGCGAGCACCGGCATTTTCAGCCTTCGAGACAGTTGCGTCTTTGCTGTGGCCGTCCACAACCAGTATGTTCTCGAAGCCCATGGCTCGGAATTCTCGGATCACTGATTCGATGGACTCCTCTTCATCGAGGGTCGGTATGAGGACGCAGACGTCTTCGTAACTCAAGCTGGCTCAGCTCTGTCTTGGTTGTATTTGGCCTGACTGATGGGGCCCATTAAATAGCTTTTCTCATGGCCTCATGTATGATCTGCAAATAACGCTCCTCCAGCTCCTTCATATCCCTTCCGGCATCTTCGATGTATAACCTCAAAATAGGCTCAGTGTTGCTGGGCCTGATGAGGACGCTATGGCTCTCGGTTGTGATCTTTAGCCCGTCGGTAGTATCCGGTTCCTGCCTTGCCAGAGCCTCTTTCAGTCGACGCATGACGTCAGCCGGATCTTCACTGAGGCGGATGCTAATTTGCCTGTAGGGATAATCCGGTATCTGGTCTGCGAGCGCTGATAGCTTTTCGCCTTCTGAGATGATCTCGCCTATGGCCAGGCTCATGGCAAATGGGTCGTCAGAGTACTGAAACTCCGGCAAGAAGAAGTGGCCGCTGCGCTCTACTCCTAAAACCGCCCCTTCGTTCTTGACCCGATTGGCCACGAAGACATCACCCACCTTCTCCCTCAATACCTTTATGCCGTCCTTCTCAAGCTCACGCTCCATGATCATGGAACAATCGAAGCCCGATATGACCAGATCTCCTGACTTGTACCTGCGACGAGCAATGATTATGGCCACCTTCTCTGGCGGCAATACCCTGCCCTTATCATCGATGATGATCCCTCGATCTGCATCTGGGTCAAAACCCACACCAAAGTCGGCCCCGCTATCGACTACTACCTTACAGGCAGGCGCTAGAGATCTTTCGTTCGGGGCTGGTCCGCGGCCAGGGAAGCAGCCGTCCATGGTGCCGTTCATCACAATAGAGTCGAAGCCAAGTCTCTCGTAAAAGGAGTTCATGGTACAGGCAGAACCATTGCCCATGTCCAGGACTATTTTCAGCGACCGCGAAATCTTGAGCTTCCTTGCTACATACTGCCTGTACCTCTCGATGGCCTCATCTGGCGAGCGGGCGATCTCTCGACCACTTCCAGAGAGGAAGCCGCCTTCGCGGTAGAACCTCATGATGGACGACTCCTGGTAGAGCAGGCCATAGCCGTCACATGTTCTGAAACGAACGCCGTTGTACTCTGGAGGGTTGTGGGAGGCTGAGATGTAGGCCGCTGCTTTGAGCCTGTCTGCCCATGTGATATAGCTCAAAATGGCAATGGGGATGATGCCGAAGCTTTGGACCTCGCAGCCCGTTGAAAGGACACCATTTAAAAAAGCCTTCTGCAAAGATGGCCCGCTGATGCGCGTATCTCTGCCAAGCGAGACCCTTCCACCACCAGCATAAGATCCGAAGGATTCACCCACTCGCCTGGTAAGCTCTTCTGTGAGATCGGTGCCGTAGACACCTCTAACATCATATGCCCTGAAGACTGTCACAAGATCCAAGTTGACTGCGGCATTTAAATTATTTTCTGCCAATCAGACGCCGTTTGGCAGCGAAATCATTCATGCTTTGCGAGAACTATCTCCATGGAGGAGACATTCACAGTTCTGCCCTCATCGTTAGGGATGGCCTCTGTGCCGATGGTTATCCCCAAAACCCTGAGGTTGGGCATGAACCTGTTTTTAGCAATCTCTGCAGCATCAACTGCACGTGAGATCGAGCGCCCCCTGGCCTTAAGTGTGACTCTAGAGACCGGCTTGTTGAACTGGGTCATCAATGCAAGCACATAGTTCATGACTGGCTTGTCTCCGATGAAGATCACCGCATTGTCTTCCATACGCTCACCCCATCCTTTTGGTTTTCTTGGGCAGGTTATTAATCCTTTCTCCCGAGGACTGCTGCAAAGGCAAAGTTGGGCTTTACTGCATCTATCTTTATGCGCAGCCGCTCGCCGATCTTTGCCCCGCGCACAATGACAGCGAAGCCGTCCACCATGGCCACGCCGTCACCAGATTTGCCTGTAGACTCAATCAGAACATCCAGGATGTCTCCTTTTCGCACAGGCCCTGTGAGGAGCTTCTTGGCGACTACGTAGGTCTCTGCGCTCTCCTTTCTGGAGGCAGCAGGAGTGTGGGCCCGCACAGATTCAAACTCCCTTTTCACCTCGTTCAGATAATCTGCGAACATGTCGCCCTGAAAGACCTTGACCACGAAGTTGCCCCGCGGCTTGAGGAGCTTCAAAGCAGCGCGCAGCGCAGAGCGCGCCAGGTCTATTGACACTGCATGGTCCATCTCCCAGGCGCCAGTTAAATTGGGAGCTGCATCGCAGATCACCACATCTGCGCTTCCGCCAAGTGCGTTCTTGATCATGTCCACAGTGCTCTCCTGGGTGATGTCTGCCTGAAGGGCGATCACATCCGGAATTGGCTCGATCTCCTCTAGGTCCACCCCCACGATCCTTCCGCCTGATAGCTGGCGGGCCACCTGTAGCCATCCTCCTGGCGCAGCCCCCAGGTCAACGACGCTGTCGCCCCTCTTGATGATGTGGAACTTTTCGTTTATCTGCAAGAGCTTAAAGGCAGAGCGGGCCCTGTAGCCCTCCTCTTTTGCGAGACGATAATAGTAATCTCTCTGATCTCGGGCCATTGCTTTAAACTAAGACGCAGAAATATATAAGACGATTTCTAAGAAACCTCAAGCCCAACGACACAAGAGTTCAGATAACTACGGCTCAAAGGAGGAATAATATTGAGCGAGAATATTTATGCGGCTGCAGTTGCGGGCAATAATATCCCAATCATCGACGTAGTGGCTAAAATAGAGGGTGTAAAGCCCAATTTCCTCCTAAAGCAGATAGCCTCAGGGCGCGTAGTAATAATGGAGCGGGATGGAAAGCCACCAGTAGGCATAGGAGAGGGTCTAAAGACAAAGATCAATGCCAACATCGGGACCTCCACAGATGTCTTTGATCCAGAAAATGAGGTAGAGAAGGCCAGGATCGCAGAAAGATACGGAGCAGACACCATTACTGACCTCTCCATGGGAGGCCCCATCGACGAGATCAGAAGGAGGATATTGGAGGAGACGGCTGCCCCTTTGACGACGGTGCCCATATACCAGGCAGTTGTGGAGAAAGGCTCCTTTGAGGCCATGAGGGAGCAAGACCTTATCCGGATGATGAAAAAGCATATTAGCGAGGGGGTTTCTTCCACTGTCATCCATGCAGGCTTCACCCTCGCAATGCTAGAGAAGCTCAAGAATGCGACGAGAATAATGGGCATGGTGTCCAAGGGCGGATCCTTCACATCGGCATGGATGTTGCAGAATGGCAAAGAGAACCCCTTCCTTTCTCATTTCGACGAGATATGCGGGATCCTCTCTGAGAGGAACGTCGTGCTCTCCCTTGGGAATACCATGAGGAGCGGATGCATCCATGACCACATGGATGGGCCACAAGAGATGGAGATCGATATGAACGCCGAGCTAGCCAGGAGAGCAAATGAGCTAGGAGTCCAGGTCATCATCGAGGGGATGGGCGGACACGTCAGCCCAGACAAGATACCTGACTATGTCGCTCGCTACAAGAAGAAGACCGATCATAGACCACTCTTCGTCGCCGGTCCTCTTCCCATCGATGTCGGCGTTGGTTATGATCACATATCAGGGTGCGTTGGTGGAGCTCTCGCGGCAGGCGCGGGTGCGGATTACCTCTGTTATATCACCCCCTCCGAGCACCTAGCTCTTCCCAATGTGGCCCAGGTCAGGGAAGGGGTGGTGGCCTTCAAGATTGCGGCTCACATAGGAGACGCTCTAAAATACGGTCCGAGCCCTGAAGACAAGTTGCTTGCTCTGCACAGAAAGGCGAGGGATTGGGAAGGCCAGTTCAGAGCAGCCATCGATGGCGATAGGGCCAGGGAAATTTACCTTCAGAACAAGGCTGGGACCTGTTCTATGTGCGGCAAGTACTGTGCAATACTTATCATGGAACGCTATCTGAAATAATGTTAACTGCAGGATACTTCAAATACGATCAAGCAAAGCATTTATATATTGTTTTACGAATTTCTCATATCGAGAGAGGAAGGGCGGCTGCCGCTGGCCAGTTTTTGGTCGGTGTGGAAAGTCCCCCCACCACTGGACACACAGACATCCCAAAGGATGTGGGGCGAGAGCTCCGGCTCTGGCACAGAAACGAGACCGCTCCGCGCAAGTGCGATGATGCCGCAAGGCTGAAGGTCGCGCGGGTTTTGCGGATGAAACGGCGAAACCCTGTGGGTGCAAGCCAAAATAGAGCTGTTAAATTGGACGTCCAGCCATAGCTCGGGTATGGCGCTAAGCTGAATGCCGCCGTGAACAGAAGGGGGCTTACTCTCCTCACTCGCATATTTCACCCAGTACCGCTCGCGCAACCAGCCTGGCAACACGCACAGGCTCTGGGATGCGGCCTTCCAGTGTGAATTTGTTGAGCAGAACCCTGGCATCTTCAGATGTTGCGCCAAGAGCGCGCACATAAACTTCATAGCCTGTCTTGAGCAGCACACACTCCCGCTCGCCCAGGGCACGATAGCGACGCAGCTTCTCTTCCGGCTCAGGGAAGTACTCGAGAATGTATCTCTCAAGGCCCTGTGATTCTTCGTAGGTCAGGCAGACCAGAGGCTTTTGGACTTTATCGAAGACCTCTTGCAGGTCGATGATGTTAAACCAGCTAACTGCAGCTCCGCTCAGGAGCAGGACGTTCACATCGGTGCGGTCAAGATCCTTGTATATTTTCAGGACAGCGTCGGTGGCGTCGTCTCCGCCTACTGTGGCGCAGGCAGTTGCCAGGCCGTCGATGCGCAGATCCCCGCGCATGACCACGCCCGCCAAAACAGAAGATGGTCTGGAGCGAAAAAAGCTCTCTGCAATTCCGAGGCACCTTGGCGCTGGCTTGTTGAGGTGAAGTGGCATGTATGACTCCTGCTGCTCACAAGACGTTTTTCAGGTCACTTCCATTATGTGCCGCCACTTTTCTATCACGAACTTCAAAGAAGGCGCCAATTGCAAGATCGCCTCCAGGGGCATCTCCTCTCCAGCGATGGAGACCGCATACTGCCATCCCGGCTCGATGATCAGCATGGCCAGCGGCACGAGCCAGCATCCAAGTGCTTTTCCATCATGCGCCTTCAGAGCGGAGACCTCGATCACTATGTGGATGCTCCTGTCCCCTGCTACAACCTCCTCTGCCACTCTTATCTCCGTCTCGACCCTGGGAAGCTCTATCCCAAACATCATCGCCTCTCTCGTATCATCATTATCAAGAGCTCTCTTATCCTCTTCTCCCGCAGGGCTTTGATCAAGGCAACAGACGGCCAGAGCATCCTGGCCCCAAGCTCGACTGTGATGTCTCCCTCCAGCCGTTCCTTGTCAAAGCAAGGCTCTATGTGAATGCTTGTGCGCGAGGGACATGTGGCCGCGGCTAAGGACCAGAGATAACCGCTCATCACAGCGGTCTGTACGGGGTCATCCAGCCCAAAGCAGAGGCTACAGGATGCCTTTTGAAGATTTATCGATTTGCTCAGATCTTTTAAGGCCGGGAGGATCGCCAAAATGGCATCAAGCAGGGATCCAAGAGGAGGAGATGAGCCTTGTCCTGTAGCATCAGTCGAACTTGGCTCATCATCCGATGCGGGCTCGATGAATCCTTTTTTTATGACAACTCCAAGCCAGATGATTTTGTAGGACACCTGCATCAGCGGGCCTCTTATTCTGAAGCCAAGCGAGAGATCGAATGGAGTGATCAAAACGAGGACCAAAAACAAGAGAAATAGCGCTGCCAAAATCAATATCATCGAGAACAGGTTGTGGGAGACCTGCATCCATGTGAACATCGAAAAGACCTACTCGATGTTAATTTTGGCAATCTGTCCGGGCTTCTTCTCTCTGTCCTCCTTCCTGCCTGCCAGTTTTTCCATCACGATGTGGGCGATATTTGCCATCGGCTCAGAGAGCGGGCTTGGCGCCCCCAGGGGAACGACCTTCACGCCATCAGAGCCGGCGATCCCTTTGAAGACTATCACCACTGCCACAGGAAATACGCCCACTCCCCCACCGGCTCCTCCCGTCACCTCTCTATTGCCCAAATCTTCGCTTCCGCGACCAATGCCAGTGCCAAAGCCCATGCCCATCTTCGTGATGGGTATGATGATCTTGTCCTCCATCTCTATCGGCTCGCCGATTATGTTTCTGGCCGAGAGAGCTTTGAGGAGCTCATCAACCGTGGCCTTAATGGCATCCACTGCAGCCATCTATATCTCCCAAAATAACTATAGCCTCTGTGTATATACGCCTTTCTGCCCTCAGTTCGACCCCCCAAGCCTGCAGCGTCGTTAGCTTTATCAATCATTAAAGATCAAGAAGCCAGAACCGGCCCGTTGGCCGAAAGGTGATTGAACATGAATGCGTGGGATCGCTTTATCGGATAAGATCCGATTTCTCGACACTACTTTGCGTGATGGTGAACAGACGCCCGGCGTCTCCCTCGATGTTGAGGAGAAGCTTGCCATCGCACGCGGGCTGGACTCCTTGGGTGTGCAAGTGATTGAGGCTGGTTCTGCCATGACCTCTGAGGGAGAGCGTCAGTCAATAAAGGCAATTGCTGCTTCTGGTCTTGATGCTGAAATCTGCAGCTATGCTCGCGCATTGACTTCGGACGTTGATGCTGCCCTGGACTGCGATGTCGACTCCATCCACCTAGTTGTGCCCGCATCAGACCTTCACATCGAATGCAAGCTCAGGTCTGACAGAAAGTCAGTGATACGTAAAGCCGTAGAAGTGACGGAGTTTGCAAAAGATCATGGACTGATCGTGGAATTGAGCGGCGAAGACGCCAGCAGGGCGGATATGGATTATCTGACGAGCCTTTACATGGCAGGAATTGATGCTGGAGCTGACAGGCTGGCCTTCTGCGATACCGTTGGCGTGCTCGTCCCAGAGACGACGGCAGAGATCTTCGAGCGGCTGTCTCATCTCGGCAAGCCTATAAGCGTGCACTGCCACAACGACTTCGGAATGGCCACAGCCAATACCGTGGCGGCCCTGCGGGCGGGAGCGGCCCAGGCGCATGTGACCGTAAACGGCATTGGCGAGCGCGCGGGAAATGCCAGCCTGGAAGAGGTCGTCATGACGTTGGAGTCCCTCTACAAGATCAACACGGGGATCAGATGCCAGGACATCTATCAGCTCTCGCGGCTCGTATCGCGAATGACCGGACTGCCTCTCTCTCCCAACAAGGCAATAGTCGGAGAGAATGCATTCACGCATGAGGCGGGAATTCACGTGCACGGCCTCTTGGCGAACACCAAGACATACGAGCCGATTCAACCCGAGGCCGTGGGCAGGAAGAGGCGCATTGTGCTCGGCAAGCATGCTGGCCGTGCCTCTGTGGAGCTTGCTCTGCATGAGTTCGGCATAGGCGTCTCGGAGGACCAGTTGGCTCAGATAGTCTCAAGGGTCAAGGAGCTGGGCGACAAGGGCAAGCGCGTATCGGACGCCGATCTGCAGACGATAGCCGACACAGTGCTCTCCATTCAGAAGGAGCCGAAGGTCAAGCTGCATGAGCTGACTGTGGTAGCAGGAAATACAGTAACTCCGACGGCCTCTGTGAAGATCCAGCTCAACGGCTCTGAGAAGCTGGAGGCTGGCATTGGCGTTGGGCCTGTGGACGCTGCGATCAATGCCATTCGTAGGGCGATCTCTGGGGTTGCAGACGTCCGCCTTGAAGAGTATCATGTGGACGCCATCACTGGTGGAACAAATGCGCTGGTTGAAGTATGGGTGACGATGGCAATGGCTGACAGGAAGATCACTGCTCGGGGAGCAGACGCAGACATAATCATGGCATCGGTCGAGGCAGTGCTAGAGGGCATCAACCGGCTGATGCGGCTGGAAGAGGAGGAGAGGATAAAGTGTCAAATAAGATGACAGGTGCCCAGGCGGTATTGGAGTGTCTGAAGAGGGAAGGCGTAGATGTGGTATTCGGACTTCCAGGCGGGGTACTGCTGCCCCTCTACGATGCCATCTACCAGTCGGATATTCGCCATATTCTGGTTCGGCATGAGCAGGGCGCAGCTCATATGGCCGATGGCTATGCCAGAGCTACTGGAAAGGTAGGTGTGTGCATCGCAACCTCCGGGCCCGGGGCGACGAACCTCGTCACTGGGATTGCCAATGCTTACATGGACTCAGTGCCAATGGTGGCCATCACAGGCCAGGTCAACACCTGGCTGATAGGCAAGGATGCTTTCCAGGAGGCAGACATAACGGGAATCACCCTGCCAATAACCAAGCACAACTATCTCCTGCGAAGCGCCAAAGATATCTCTCGCGTCTTTCGCGAGGCTTTCTACATCGCTCGCACTGGCCGCCCTGGACCTGTGCTGATCGATCTGCCGCGAGATGTGACTGTGGATGAGGTTGAGTTCACATGGCCTGAGGTGAATTTGCCAGGTTATCATCCCTCAGTCAAGGTGCATGAGATGCAGATCAAGAAGGCTGCTAGGGCACTGATGGAGGCACAGAGGCCTGTGATCTACGTTGGAGGAGGTGTGAAGCTCGCAGGCGCGCATAAGTCGCTCTTCGACCTGGCGACGAAGATCAACGCCCCTGTCACAACAACGCTCATGGGCATAGGCTGCTTCCCCGAGGATCATCCCCTCTCTTTGGGGATGCTTGGGATGCATGGCACAAAGTATGCCAACTACGCAATTCAGGAGTCGGACTTGATATTGGCCGTCGGCGCCAGGTTTGACGATCGTGTGACAGGAAAGATCTCCAGCTTCGCTCCCCACGCCAAGATAGTTCATATCGATGTAGACCCAGCAGAAGTTGGCAAGAACGTGCGCGTGGACATTCCCGTCGTGGGAGATGCAAAGAATGCATTGATGGCCCTTGAAAAGGAGGTCCAGCCCAAGCCGAGGGGCGCGTGGAATGAGAAGATCGATGGCTGGAAGAGAGACTATCCTCTGACCTACATTCCTGATATGGATATCATCAAGCCTCAGTTTGTGATCGAGAAGCTCTGCCAGCTTGCGCCCGATGCCATCATCACCACAGAGGTCGGTCAGAACCAGATGTGGGCTGCGCAGTTCTTTGTGCACAAGGACCCACAGAAGTTCATATCGTCCGGAGGCCTGGGCACCATGGGATACGGATTTCCTGCAGCCATCGGAGCCAAGATAGGGCGTCCGGAGTGCGATGTGATTGACATCGCAGGAGATGGCAGCTTTCTCATGAACAGCCAGGAGCTGGCAACGGCGGTTTTGAACGACATCCCCGTGAAGGTGGCAATTTTAAACAACGGATGCCTTGGAATGGTCAGGCAGTGGCAGGAGCTCTTCTTCGAGAAGAGGTATTCAGCCACGATCCTTGGAAGGACCAGCCCCGATTTCGTCAAGCTGGCCGAGGCCTACGGCGCAATGGGACTGCGGGCCACGAAGCCATCAGAGGTCGAACCTGTGATCCGCGCAGCTTTGGCCACCGACAGGCCCGTCATCATGGACTTCATAGTGAACCCGGCAGAGAAGGTCTCGCCGATGGTGCCAGCTGGCGCAACATTGAGCGAGATTTTGGAGCTTGAATGGTGCGAAGAGGGCCACATCAGTCATCTGGAGAAGGTCTACGCCGATGCTCGCAAAGCGATCTTTGGAGAGGAGGGGTACTAGATGAGACACACCATCGCTGTCATAGTAGAGAATAAGTCAGGTGTTTTGACCCGCATTGCAGGCCTCTTCAGCCGCAGGTCATTCAACATCGACAGCCTCTCAGTAGGTGCTACCGACAATCCGGATTACTCCCGCATGACCATCACAGTCGAGGGGGACAAAGATGTTTTGGAGCAGGTCATAAAGCAGCTTAGCAAGCTGGTAAATGTCATTCGAGTCAGCGAGCTTGCTCCATCGGAGTCTGTTGAGAGGGAGCTGGCAGTGATAAAGGTGACTGCCGACAAGGATAGCAGGGGCGAGATCATGCAGATCGTGAACATCTTCAGGGCCAAGATCATCGATGTCTCTGCGCGCTCGATGATCATCGAGGTCACTGGCGATGAGGAGAAGATCAACGCCATAGTTCAGCTGCTGCGGCAGTTCGGGATCAAGGAGATGGCTCGCACAGGCAAGGTGTCCATGATCAGGGGCACGAGGGTGATCAAGGCCTGACAGCCCTTCGGGCTGAAAGCCCTTTTAAGGTAAGAGGATCATTAACATTTTTGTCACTGTCGTTATTATTATGACTTTAGGAAAAGAGAAAAGGAGGAATAAAATTGGCAAAGGTGTACCATGATAAGGATGCAGATCTGAGGGTTTTGAGGGACAAGACGATCGCCATCATCGGCTGGGGCAGTCAGGGGCATGCGCAGGGCGAGAACCTTAAGGACTCGGGCCTGGATGTCATAGCAGCGGGCCGCAATGGATCAGCAGCACTGAAGAGGGCCGAGGCTGCTGGAGTGAAGGTCATGAGCGTGGAGGAGGCTGCGAAGAAGGCGGACTACATTCAGATCCTTCTGCCAGATGAGGTGCAGGGCAAGGTCTACCGTGAGAGCATCGCGCCCCACTTGGAGGAGGGCAAGATCCTCGGCTTCTCCCATGGCTTCAACATTCGCTACTTCCAGATCGTGCCCCCGAAGGATGTGGACGTCGTCATGGTTGCTCCAAAGGGGCCTGGCGATCTGGTGCGCCGGACCTTTCAGGAGGGCCAGGGGGTTCCATGTCTGGTGGCCGTTGAGCAGGATGCCTCTGGCTCTGCCATGATGAGGGCGCTGGCCTACGCCAAGGGCATCGGCGGCACAAGGGCGGGCGTCATCGAGACCACATTCACCGAGGAGACGGAGACTGATCTGTTCGGCGAGCAGGTGGATTTGTGCGGCGGCGTCACTGAGATGATCAAGGCTGCATTTGAGACGCTGGTCGAAGCCGGTTACCAGCCAGAGATCGCCTACTTCGAGGCATGTCATGAGCTGAAGCTGATCGTCGATCTGATTTATGAGGGCGGGCTGATGCGCATGTGGAACAACGTCTCAAATACCGCAGAGTATGGCGGAATGACCCGCGGCCAGCGCATCATAAACGAAGAGTCCCGAGAGGAGATGAGGGCCATACTTGCGGAGATTCAGTCCGGCGAGTTTGCTCGCGAGTGGATACTCGAGAGCCAGGCAGGCTTGCCTGTTAAAAAATCGCTTGAGAAGATCGAGTCGGAGCATCCGCTGGAGCAGGTGGGCTCACAGCTGCGCTCAATGATGTCCTGGATGAAGAAAAAGTAAGCTTTATATCGTGGGAAGTAGTAGCATGGTGACTGGATGGACGCACAGGTTCCCGCGTCCTGAAAACGATGCCATGCTACCATGGCCTCGTGATGGACGATTATAAAAACCATCGACAACTACATCACAGGAGGGAGGAGCAGTTCCAGAAGCGCGGGCCTGATGGGCTCGCGTTTCGGGGGCTGTAATCAGAGGATTTTCTCCTGCGCAGGACTGTCCTGGATCTTTGGGATGATCGACTCAGAAGTCGAACGTATCGGGCTTGTTATCCTATCAGCCTCCAGGAGGCTGCTGATTCTGGAAGCAGCCCTTTCCAGGAAAGGGAGACATGAGCCATCTTCATCCTTGCAGGCGATCACAACTGCTCCTTCAGCTTTGCCACAACACTGGATGGGCGCAGAGATCCATGTCAGATCTTCGTTTTCCTCTGATTTGTGAGCCTTTGCAACGCAGAGAAGAAGGCTCAAATCTATGCCATCTATGAAATCTATGAGCTCCTCCACAGATCCCCTCAGCGCTCGCAGCACGAGGCCCCTCTCCTCCTGAAGAAATACGCCTCCCACGCCTGCACCATCCATTCCTGCGATCACATGAGCCAGGGCATCCGCCAGATCCTTGTCTATATCGCCCCAAGGCCGCAAACACCTCTCAGTTATGGCGTCGATGGCTGCTAACTCCCGATTGCTTCGCAGGACCTCTATCTCAAGCTCCTTTCTCTGGGTGATGTCCAGGAGATTTCCCAGGATCGCCCTGCGACCTTCATACTCTATGGGGACAATGCGAAACTCTATCCAACGCTTCGTCCCATCTTTGCGCATGACCTTCGACTCATAAATGGGCGCAGGAGCTTGCAGGTCTTGGTCCAGTCGGCTGATGCATTCCATATCATCAGGCTTGACCAGATGCCAGAAGGGCATGCCGATGAGGCTCTCCGGCTTACAACCAAATATCTCGCCGAGCTTCGGATTGACCAGCTTGAAGATGCCGTCTTGCAAGATGTAAATGCCAGCAAGGGCATTCTCGACGACATTTCTGTGGATTCTCTCTGACCGCTCGATCTGCTCTCGCATAGCCCTCTCGCTGGCCTTGAACTTGGCCTCCTGAATGAGGTTCTCAAAGACATACGGAAGGCTCCTGAAGCTCTCCAGGCTCTTCACGACGTACTTGGTAGCCCTGTTCTCGAATGCGACTACTGCCATCTCAGTGGTGCCGTGGCCTGAGACCATGACTACTGGGATATCTGGGTCATGCTTGCGGATTCTGACGAGGACGTCCAGGCCGCCGATCCCTGGCAAGACCAGGTCCACAGAGATCAGGTCGTATGTGATGGAAGCGAGCATCTCCAGCCCTTGCTCCCCAGTAGACGCGAAATCCAGGAAGAATTCATCGTGTCTTCTGAAGCCCATCCTTATGAGCTCAGCATGCTCAGGATCGTCCTCTATTATGAGAATGCGATAAGGCTTAACCATCAGTCCTTCCTACCCAAGATAGGCATAAATGGTTTTGAATATTTCAGGCTTTCTCCCAGATGCATATGATTCAACCGCCATAGATAATAGACCATAATGCCAAATTCATTGCTAGATGAGATACCTGATAGCATTCATCCTTCTCATAGCATCCTGCCAGGCCAAGACCATTGTTGTCGATTCAGGCGGATCTGGAGATGCCACATCTCTTGCAAGCGCAATAACCATGGCCAGTTCAGGAGACACAATCCTCATCAAGCCCGGCAATTATAGCGGAGCCATCGTTGACCGCAGCCTGATCATCAATGGCTCAGGTCAGGCACAGCTCGATGGTTCACTGATTATAATCGCTCCAGGATGCAAGATCACAAATCTCGCCACAAAGAGCATCGGGAGAGATCCTGCGATTGTTCTCCAATCCTCTGATAATCTTCTCGTTCGCTGCAGAGCAGATGGGGCCTCTATCGGGATTCGCGCGACAGGTGATGACAACACTGTGCTGGACTGCAATGTCGATGCCCCCCGTGGGACGTGCATGGAGCTTCTTGGCAAGAGATGCAAAGTCCTCAACAGCACCTTCCTTGGCAATGTCGGCATCAAATTGAATGGCACAATACAGAACACGATCGCAGGCTGCGAGATCTTGGCAGCGCAGGGGGTGTTAATGGACCTCTCCATCAAGAACAGAATTGAGAAAAACAGCTTTTATGGAAGTGGTTTTGGCGTTGTGCTCTCCAGATCCTCGTCCAACCAAATCTTGGAGAATAACATATCTGGCACCTATATTAGCGGGATCGACGTCGTGGACTCGAAGGAGAACAACATCACTGGAAACTTCATATCAGGCGGCAAACTTGGAATCAGTCTGAGGGGGTCGCAAGGCAACAATGTGACTGAGAATGTATGCCAAAAGGGAGAGCGTGCTGGCATTTATGGTGATGGGGCGGTTTACAATTATCTGTCATACAATGAGCTCTCTGAAAACGGGAATGGCATCCTTCTGTCAGGTTCAATCGAAAATGGGCTCAAGTCGAACAGCGCATCCAGAAATATCTACGGAATTTCCCTGAGGGGCTCGAAGGGAAACGTCCTGCGGGACAATGTCATGTTTGCAAATTCCTACAACCTTCGAGTCGACGAGGGAGCGTCTTCCAGCGCCCATCTAGCAGCATCTAGCCACGATTTCTATGTGCAGGACATCGACGAGTCCAACCTCGTCGATGGCAGGCCCGTCTGCTATCTGATAAACGAGGCCGATCTGGTGGCACCATCCGTCTGCGGCTTTTTGGGCATCATATCCTGCAAAAACATAACGGCCTCGAACCTGAGAATATCCAATAGCAGCGCAGGCATCCTTGCAGTCAATTCCACCGACTGGAAAATTGTTGACAGCGGCATATCACTATCTGAAAATGGGATCTATCTGAAGGACTGCTCAGCATGGACTGTAAAAGGCTGCAGGGCCGCTAACTGCCAGATAGGTTACGCAGCATCTTCGTCTTCGGATGGGACGTTCAAGGACGATCTTGCCTCCAACTGCTCCGAGGAGGGCTTTCGGGCCGACGACTCTCTGAACCTGAGCCTGGAGAATTGCAGCGCAAAATCCTGTGCTAAGGGCATAAATCTCATGAGATCCAGGCTCTGCAATGTTTGGAACAGCAGGGCGGATCAAAACCAGGAGGCTGGCATACAGCTCACCAGCTCTGACAGGTGCTCGCTCATCGGCAATATCGCATCTTTGAACGACCAAGGCATAGCACTTGCAGGCAGCAATGAATGCGTCCTGACGAACAATCGCGCAGAGGCAAATCAGCGGGACGGCATATCCCTTGTGCAGCTATTGAACTGCGAGCTTCAGGACAACGATGCCATCGGTAACGCTCAAGGCATTTTTGTCCAGTCCTCCAAAAAACTATTGATCAAAGGGAACAATATGAGCGAGAACAGCAGAAACGGCCTGTACATGAGCGGTGCAGTCGGCTGCAACGTCACAGATAATCGCCTTCAGAGCAATCGGATTGCAGGGGCCAATTTGGTGGACTGCACTGCGAATTTCCTCTATCACAATCTCTTTTTGGACAACGCAGCTCAGGACGCCGTTGACAACAACCAAAATCAATGGGATGCAGGGCCAAACGATGGAGGAAACTACTGGAGCGACCACAAGGTAGTGGGCAATCCCGGAGATGTGCCCATGCAGATACCAACAAAAGGAGTGGATCGCTATCCATTCCAGGATCCAGGAGGATGGCTGTGATGGATTCACGGGACCGCGAGCTCCTGAGGGCTGCTCAAGACGGAATAAAGCTGACTGTGCGGCCTTATCTTGCCCTCGGCGAGGAGCTTGACATGTCCGAGGAAGAGGTCATCGATCGTCTAAAGCGACTGCAGGAGGAGGGCTTCGTTCGGAGGTTCGCTGCCACCATCGGCCACAGGGCTCTGGGAATTGTGGCCAACGCCATGATCGTCTGGAGGGTCAGGCCTGAGCAGGTTGAGACCGTGGGAGAGATATTTGCCAGCGCGCAAGAGGTCACTCACTGCTATGAGCGAGCAGCAACCCCCGACTGGCCCTACAACATTTACACAATGGTCCATTCGCGCAGCAGGGAGGAATGCCTGAAGATAGCGCATCAGCTTTCTCAAGCTTCGCGGATTGAGGACTTTCGCATCCTTTTCAGCGAAAAGGAATACAAGAAGACCAGCGCAAGGATTTGAAGTCTGATGGATGCAGAAGAGAGCGGCATAAATTCAAGAAGGCGGCTTTTACCCCTACTGCTGGACCTGGAAGGAAAGCTCATTGTGATATTCGGTGGTGGACGCGTCGGAGAGCGCAAGGCCAGGCTCTTCTCAGATTATGGAGAGGTTATGGTGGTGAGCCAGGAGTTCACTCCCGGGCTGATGGAGATGAAGGATGACTTGAAGCTTGTGCATTCCAACCTCTCTCATGGCTTTGAGAAGTATCTGGAGGGCGCATTTATTGTGGTTCCAGCCACGGGCATCTTTGAATTGAACAGCGCCATTGAGTTCGAGGCACGGGCCCGGGGATTGCTGGTCAATAAAGTGGACGGCATCGGCGATGTGGTGGTTCCCTCCCTTATAAGAAAAGACCCCATAACGATCGCCATCTCCACAGAGAGCCCGGGCCTTACCAAGTACCTCCGTCTGCGGCTTGAAAAGGAGCTGACAGAGAACTTTCAGCAGATGGCCTTGCTTCTCTCCCAGATCAGGCAGGATTTGAAGGAGACAGTGCCCATGCAAAGGGATCGGGCCAGAATGATCTGGAGGATCCTGGAGGATGAGGAGATCTGGAGACTTCTGGACGTCTCCTATGAAAAGGCCTATATGAGAGCCCGCTCACATGTATGCCACGATGAGCGAGATAGCCTCGATGCTGGTGACCCACCGCAAGGCCTCCATCGACGAGATTGAACGGGCTTGGCATGGAGATGTGGAGACCATTCTCAGATGGGTGGGCTCTCAGGAAAGGGTAGAGGAGTGCGCCGTGCTCAAGACCTGCAACCGCGTTGAGATTTATATCGTAAGCCAGCGTGGCGAAAAAGTGCTCTTCGACCTGGCCAAGAAGGCGCGCGTCTCCTCTCGGATCATCGATTTTCATGATCATGACGAATCACTGCATCATCTTCTGCGGCTGGCTTCAGGTCTCGAATCCATGATCATCGGCGAAGACCAGATCCTTGGGCAGATGAAAGAGCTTATGCAAATGGCGATGAACGCAGGAACAACGGGCTGGATGCTAGAGACTGCCTTCAAGAAAGCGATCCAGGTGGGAAAGCGCGTGCGAAAAGAGACCCGCATAAAC
>MVQH01000042.1 GCA_002067755.1 Methanosaeta sp. PtaB.Bin018 | reverse complement strand
TTTGGCTCCTCGCTATTTAGTATGGGTGAACTTGAATCGCAAAATCTCTGTGTCTTCGTGACTCTGTACTGAAACGTGATTCGCTAACTGAACCACAGAGACACAGAGGCACAGAGGAGATATTTTATGCCCGATCTCACCCACACAATTTAGCGAAGAGCCGATTTTTTTTGGCAGGGGCAGAGGAGATCGCATCGGATCGCCTCGCCATTAGCTCATCTAGGAGCAATGCCTATCGCTATTGGTTTCACAGAAGGGATAACAATCCTTTTAGCATCATAAATCGATATCCATGAGCATAATATGTCTAATTTAAGGATGCTGAATTCGTCTTTAAAGTCAAATCGCCAACAAATAAGCTATTCGCTTTATAAACATAAAAACTCACATATTATAAAAACAGGTTGAAATACTTCACATAATTTCTCAAATATTTTCTTTGTTTAGCACTGATACATAAATATTTCATGATTTCAGTTTCTGATCTCAGTATATCTAATTAAGGATTACTATGATTACCATTATCTATAAATATTTTAAGAGCATTGCTAAGTGGCATGAAGCTGAGGGTAGTGAGTTCTAAAAAGGAGATCAATGATCTCAACAGAAACGAGCAGATAGTTCATTTGGCTTTTAGAGCCTCTAATATGGACGTGATGAGCTTGGTCCAGTCGTGTCCGCGTCTGCGAGCGGTGCAGATCCCGCCATCATATCATGAGACTATGTCCAAGGCCGCCCAGCAGTTCCTGGAAATTCAGGGCGTCCAGCTCTTGAAGGGTGATGTATGGGGCCACCGCAAGGATATCGACGAGTACTACACAGTGGGCGATAAGATTGTGCGCAGGATATCGGCCCTCATTGCCGAGGGCAATACCATAGATGAAACTGTGAAAAGGCTCCAGAGGGAGACCAAGCTCTCCGAGGACTTGATCCGTTATATATTGAAGGAGCAGGTAATTGCGTAAGATATGTACAAAAGGTCACACCTGCCCTCAGACCTTTTCACATCTTGTCCGTACCAGCCAGCTTTGCACCACTACGATTTTATGGAATGAATTGAACAGCAACATACATGGATCTCATTGCCCGCGTGCAGGGATTCATGGCCACGAAGCAGGAAAAGCTCTCCGAGGAGCTGGCTAGGAAGTATGGAGTTGCAGAAGATGAGTTGTCCGACATAGTAGACTCCTTTTTGAGGGATACCTATGGTCCGGCAATTGAACTGGCGAAAGCCATAGAAAGCAAAGAGTGTCCAGTGCTGCTTTTCATAGGCAGGAAGGATTGCACCATCTGCCAGAGAAGCCTTCCTGCCCTAGAGCGCTTTCTTCAAGGTCACAAGGAATTCGAGCTGGTGAAACTGGATTATTCCGATGCTCAAGGCCTTCTCTACCATATGATCCAGCAGCAGGACAGGGGGATGCTCCCTATGATCGCGATGATCTTTCGGGGCAGCATTCGCATGATCTTCACGGGTGAAGGCATACATGAAGAGATTTATGAAAAATATTCCAATGAACTGCGATCAGAATGCAGCCAAAATATATATGTTCACTGAGATTACAGGGGTCCTGCGAGGGAGATTATGGCCATAATAGTGCTCAACTTCAAAACATATCGTGAATCGACTGGCATTGAAGCTCTGCGGCTGGCGGAGATCTGCGAAGATATTTCCAGAGAGTACTCTGTGCAGATGGTAGTGGTGCCCCAGGTGGCTGATATTCATGCCATTTCGAGCACAGTGAAGATACCAGTCTATGCCCAGCACGTGGACGGCGTTGGATTCGGCGGATTCACGGGTCATGTGACAGCAGCATCCCTGAAAGCAGCCGGAGCTGCAGGTTCGCTGATCAATCATTCTGAGCGGCGGCTCAAGCTGGCAGAGATCGAGGCATCCATCACTGCCTGTCGCTCTTTCGGCTTGAAGACCATAGTGTGCACCAACAATGTGGCCACGACGCGGTCAGCTGCCGCATTGGAGCCAGATTTCGTAGCTGTGGAACCGCCTGAACTGATAGGCAGTGGAATTCCTGTCTCCAAGGCCAATCCTGAAGTTATCCGTGGGTCTGTGGCTGCCGTGAAGGACATTGCCCCAAAGGTTGCGGTGCTTTGCGGTGCAGGAATCGCTCATGGCGAAGATTTAAGGTCTGCCATCGAGCTGGGCTCCGAGGGTGTTCTGCTCGCGTCAGGGATAATCAAGGCCGCAGATCAGCGAAAAGCGCTGGAGGATCTGGTCTCCGGAGTTCTAAAATGATAGCTGTGCACGTTCGCGTCTCAGGGAAGGTGCAGGGCGTATTTTATCGCGCTTTCACCAAAGATATGGCCAAGGAGCTTGGCGTCAAAGGCTGGGTACGAAACATTCCTGGCGGCGGGGTAGAGGCTGTGCTGGAAGGTGAGCGGCAGAAGGTGGGCGAACTTCTCAGGCACATGAAGAGCGGACCTGCCGGTTCCATGGTCTTGGGGATGGAGTTCTCCGAGCTAGAGTGCAAAAATTATGAGGATTTCACAATAGAATACTAGGATGTGATCTCTTGCTTACAGTCAATAGATACAAATGCTGCTACTGCGGAGCTTGTGTTGGCGTCTGCCCGACCTGTGCCCTGGAGCTTGTGGAGACCTTCATAGAGGTCTCGGCTGATTGCAAGGAGTGCGGCATCTGCACCAAGATATGCCCTGTGGGAGCCCTGGAGGTCAAGGCATGAGCATGAAGTGCGACGTAGTGGTTGTGGGCGCTGGACCTGGCGGATCGATGGCTGCAAAAGCCGCAGCTCAGGCGGGACTTCGCGTAGCCCTCCTGGAGAAGCGCCAGGAGGTCGGCGATCCCGTGCGCTGCGCTGAGGGCGTGGGCAAGAGGGTCTTAAGCCAGATGGTAAAGCCCGAGCCGGAATGGATCGCTGCGGAGGTAAAGGGCGCCAGGATCTACGCTCCAGATGGAACAAGCATAGTCATGTCCGAGGATAAGGGCGGGGCCGAGGTGGGCTATGTCTTGGAGAGGAAGGTCTTCGACCGCGGGCTCGCCATGGAGGCTGCTCGTGCCGGGGCGCACGTCATGGTAAAGACCAGGGCTATTGGCCTTCTCAAGAAGGACGGAGCGCCCTGTGGCGTCTCTGCCATGCGCATCGGCGAGCCACTGGAGATAGAGGCACCGATAGTCATAGGCGCCGACGGAGTTGAGTCCAAGGTGGGGCGCTGGGCTGGAATAGATACCACACTGAAGCTGAAGGACATAGAGACCTGTGCTCAATTTCTGGTCACTGACACGCGTGTGGACGATCAATACTGCGAGTTTTTTTTAGGAAATAGCATCGCTCCTGGGGGATATGTCTGGTCCTTTCCTAAAGGCGAGAAGCTGGCCAATGTGGGCCTGGGAATCCTGGGCTCCAGATCCAAGCCAGGTGAGGCAACGAGGCTGCTTGGAGAGTTCATGAGATCGCATTTTCCAAATGGAAAGGTGCTGGAGATGGTTGTGGGAGGAGATCCATGCGCTGGGCCCATAGAATCCGCTACAGCGGACGGTGTTATGCTGGTGGGCGATGCTGCACGCCAAACAGATCCTTTGACCGGCGGAGGCATACTGACTGCCATGCAAGCAGGGATGATCGCAGGCGAGGTTGCTGCGAAAGCAATATCGTCAGGAGATGTTAGCAGAGAAGGGCTCAAAGAATATGAGGATCGCTGGCGCTCTGATATCGGCAAGGGCCTCGCCCGAAGCTATGAGTTCAAGGAGTTCTTCGTGAAGCTTACGGACGAAGACTTGAACCAGCTCATCGGCTCCTTGAAGAGGGAGGACATCGCCAAGATGGACCTGCGCGGCATGCTGCGCGTGCTCTTCCGGCTGAATCCAAGGCTTTTGTGGGAGCTGAGACATTTGGTGGTCTAAATTCTTTGTCTCATTTTATCTCACCGGGAAGAGTCCACTGTCTTTCAGGGAGGGGTAGTTGCCTCCAATACGCCCGAGCCGTCTGCCCTCTTGGGCAGTCTATCCGGATCGAAGTTTACTATTATTCTTTCTTTATTTGCATCTAAGAAGACCACCCCCATGTGAAAGATGTAGCGCAATGTCCTGCGCCCATCGGGAATGCTCAACTTGTGCTCGCGGCGCAGCAGTATGGCGCTGGCAGACTGAAGCGCGGGGCCGCTCTGCAAGAACAATAGGCCAGGCAGGTTGAGCCGATGGTGGTCAGTGGCCGGATACCTCTCGCCCATCAGTTCTCCCAGCTCTTCGCGACTGATCTCCACTACCTTATCGCCGCTCTTCACGCTGATCATATTCTCATCAGCATGCACCTCATCTATGTGAGAATGAAGAGCAGAGAGTATGTAGCTGTCACTGCGCCCTTTATTTTGCATTGGCAGCAGCATCTCCAGCTTCTTCATGAAAGGCTTGAGAAGTGGGCTGGTGCCAGCAAAGAGAGCACCTGGTAGGTTGTGAACCTCGGTCCTTGTCAGCTCATTGAGATCCGTCTCATGGATCTCGATTGTAATCATAATGATCCATTGGCTTTCGGGAGATATAACTCTGTTGCGACCCAATACTCCTTAAATTATTCTCAAATTCCCCTTCGGGCCCGTCTCATGGATATGGGCTGATAAATTATCATTATCACTATGCCATATTTACTGAGCCTTAGGAGACAGTGATAAATATAAATTTGTTTAAAAGCCACAAATTGATTAAATAATCATCAAAACGTAAAAGTATGCGATCTATAAACTTATTATCTAAAGTATTAGTCTAATTTAGTAAATTTAATTGACATTGCCTTTCAAAACAAATTATTTATATCATCAAGTAATTGTGAGCAGAAAAATATGGTGTTGATTATGAGAGAGTCCACCGTAAAGATCCTGGACGACAAGGATATGGAATTTGTCGAAACGCTTAGATCCCTCGGTGTGCCGCGTAATGTTGCAACCTTGATTACCTTTCTGGCAAATGTGGATGCTGCCTCATCACGCGAGATCGAGATGGGCTCTGACCTGAGACAGCCGGAAGTTAGCATTGCCATGCGCACCCTTCGCGACAATAATTGGATTGAGGAGAAAGAGGTCAAGCGCGAGGGCAAAGGGAGGCCGATGAAGGTCTACTCGCTGCGGGCGAGCATAGATCAGATCATAAAGCACTTCGAGGAGGAGAAGCTGAATGAATCTGCTCAGGCCATGGAGAGCATCCAGAGGCTCAAGCAGCTCATATCAACCTGAAAAACTAGAAGAATCAAGCAGCCTTAATTAGTATCATGCTGGAGGGGAGCGGGGCTCAATTCAGACTCTGACGTTCACTCCCCGCTCTTTCAGGTACCTTTTCACATCTGCAATATTCCATTCGCCGAAGTGGAAGATGCTTGCCGCCAGTGCTGCAGAGGCGTCAGTCCTCTGGAAGACCTCCAGCATGTGATCGGGGCTGGCACAGCCCCCAGAAGCTATCACAGGTATTCTGACGCTCTTTGCAACTGCATCGGTGAGTGGAATGTCAAAGCCGTCATAGGTGCCGTCGCGGTCCATGCTGGTGAGCAGGATCTCGCCTGCACCCAAAGAGACTGCTCTCCTGGCCCAAGAGATAGCGTCAACCCCAGTGAACTCGCGACCTCCATAAAATGAGCATTCAAACCAGCAGGGGCCTTCGGGCGTTTGCACTATCTCGCGACCATCCTCTAGATTATAACGCCGTTTGGCATCTACGGCCAGTACTACTGCCTGGTTTCCATACTTATCAGATATCTCTGTTATGAGCTCCGGGCGCTTGAGGGCAGAGGTATTCACAGTGATCTTGTCGGCCCCAGCGTTGAATACCTCTCTTGCCTCTTTGACGCTCTTTATTCCACCGCCAACTGCCAGTGGCACGAAGACCGACTCGGAGGTCTTCTTGATCACGCTGGTCATCGTCTCGCGCCGCTCGTGTGATGCAGTGATGTCCAAGAAGACGATCTCATCTGCTCCGTCCTCGTAGTATCTCCGAGCAAGTTCCCATGGAATGCCAGCGTATCGGATTTGTTTGAACTCAACTCCTTTGACTACTCGACCGCCTGGAACGCCAAGATCGCAGTCCAGACATGGAATGATCCGCCTGGCTAACATCGTGTGAACCTCACAAAGTTCTCCAATATTCTAAGGCCTTTGGCTCCTGACTTCTCGGGATGGAACTGTGTTGCAAACAGGTTATCCTTGGCCACAGCAGCAGTGACCTCAACTCCGTGCTCTGTGGTGGCTGCGATCACCGAGGGATCTTTTGGCCTGCCATAGTAAGAATGCACGAAATAGAACATGTCGCCGTCGAAGATCCCATTTAACATCTCAACTGGGCGTTTGATGGTGAGGCTGTTCCAGCCCATCTGTGGTATCATCACGCCTTCGGGCAGGCGTACAACCTTTCCCTCGATCCAGCCAAGGCCTCTGGCCTTGGGGCTCTCTTCGCTCTCCTCAAAGAGCACCTGCATGCCAACGCAAATGCCCAGCATCGGCACCCCTTCATCGAAGGCCTGAAGAAGAGCGCCTTCGAACCGCGAGAGCTGGTCCATGCAGCTGCCAAAAGCACCCACGCCGGGAATCACAATTCCTTCAGCTTCTTTCAGGCCGTCAGGATCGCGAACGATTTTCGGATCAGCACCAACCCTGTTCATGGCATTGTAGATGCTGAACAGGTTGCCCATGCCATAGTTGACTATCGCAATCATCTTCTACCTCATTCTTCCTCTGCTGCCTCTATCTAACCCTTCCGCTTTACACCCAGTTCCGACCGGAAAAGCCTTTCCTTCACGATTTCATAAAAGTTATGATCTTTTATGAAAACGTATTTATAGGCGTGAATAGGAAGGCACCTGGTGCCCAGACCAAAAAGATCGATGATCCAGCAATTAAGCTGGGCGAACAGGACGCCGGGTCTGCGATAATATTATAAAAGGGTGGAGATTAATGAACTTGAGAAGGCCAAATGCAAGTGCTGCTACTGGAACTTTCAATCGCTCGCGAAGCGTAGTCCCCATGTCGGGATTATGCGCTGACTGCCTAGATGGATGCCGAGGAGGTTGCGAGACTTGGCTGGCTTCCTTCAGGGGCCGGGAAGTGCTTTATCCAGGACCCTTCGGGGAGATCACTGCAGGAGCGGACAAGGATTATCCCATTGACTATTCGCATCTCAGCATTCAGGGGTATGCTGTCGGGGCAGTGGGCCTGCCAGAGGGAGTCGAGGTTGGCCCGGATACAGCGCTATTCCCCGATGTCGACACTATGACTGAGTACGGCTGGTCCAAGAAGGTCAAGATGCAATTGCCGATCTTCACAGGCGCACTCGGCTCTACTGAGATCGCCAGGAAGAATTGGGAGCATTTCGCTATCGGTGCGGCCATAACAGGCATAACTCTGGTCTGCGGCGAGAACGTCTGCGGAATTGACCCAGGCCTTGAGAGGGATGGCAAGGGACTGGTCGCCAAGTCTCCTGAGATGGACCGCAGGATCAACACCTACAAGAGGTTTTACGATGGCTTCGGAGAGATCCTCGTGCAGATGAATGTGGAGGACACACGCCTCGGCGTTGCTGAGTACGTCTCCTCCAAGCACAACCTGGAGACCATCGAGCTGAAGTGGGGCCAGGGTGCTAAATGCATCGGCGGCGAGATCAAGGTAAAGACCCTGGAGCGTGCTCTGGAGCTCAAGAAACGTGGATACGTTGTTTCTCCTGATCCAACGCTGCCCGAGATTCAGGCGGCATTTAAGTGTGGCGCCATCAAGGAGTTCGAGCGGCACTCCCGCTTGGGTTTCGTCACCTATGACGGGTTCATGGCAGAGATCGACAGGCTCAGAGACTTGGGATTCAAGCGCATCACCCTCAAGACAGGCGCATATTCCATGGTGGAGCTGGCCATGGCACTGCGCTATGGCTCAGAGGCCAAGCTTGATCTGCTCACAATCGATGGCGCGCCAGGTGGCACAGGCATGAGCCCATGGCCGATGATGAACGAGTGGGGCATACCGACGTTCTACCTGCAGGCACTCGCAGTTGAGTTCGCCAATCGGCTGGCAGGCAGGGGCATGCGTGTCCCCGACCTGGCCATGGCAGGTGGCTTCTCCACAGAGGATGGCGTCTTCAAGGCTCTGGCCATGGGCAGCCCCTACTTCAAGGCGGTCTGCATGGGCCGGGCCCTCATGATCCCTGGCATGGTCGGCAAGAACATCCAGGACTGGCTGGCCAAGGGAGATCTGCCCAAGAACGTCTCCAAGTTCGGCAGCAAGCCTGAGGAGATCTTCGTTGCGTACGAGGAGCTCAAGGCCAAATACGGCAACGACTTCAAGGATATACCCCTCGGAGCCGTAGCCCTCTATACCTATGGTCAGAAGTTCAAGACTGGGCTGCAGCAGCTGATGGCTGGCAGCAGAAACTTCCGCCTGTCCACAATATCACGCGACGACCTCATGGCCCTCACCGAGGAGGCGTCCCTCGTCTCAGGCATCCCATATGTGATGGAGGCCCGCCGCGAGGAAGCAGAGAGCATTTTGGATGCGGTAAAGCCCTAAACTGTCATTGGGCCCGAGAAGGCCTGGGCCCAAGACCTAATTTTTTTTTTGCAAGCTCTGCTTGCATATCAAATTAGTAATACTCAAACCAAAATGTTTATCAATTGAGACATAATTTTCTTGGTTTGATTGACAAACATTTTTGGGATGATGTCATGAGCATCATGTCTGGAGAGTTGGGATGATAACGGAATCTGCCACAAGAAAGATCGAGCTTCGGGAGGAGTACGAGAGGTTTGTGGGCAGGAAAGTCCTCTTTCTCGCAATTCTCATCGCAACAATAGTAATTCTGGCGGGAGTCGCAGCCACTCTGGGCTCGGCCAATATCAGCGTCCTGGACGTGTACACCGCCATTTTGGCCAAGTTCCTCCCAAAACAGTTCCAAACCACCTGGTTTGCAGATACGATCGTCTGGGGCTTGCGGCTTCATCGCATCACCATGGCCGTCGTGGCCGGCACTGGCCTTGCCATTGCAGGAGCAGTCATGCAAGGCATCCTGAAGAACCCGCTGGCCAGCCCGTTTACCTTGGGAATCTCTTCCGCGGCCAGCTTCGGAGCTGCTCTGGCAATAGTTCTCGGCGCGGGCTTTGTTGGCGGCGAGTGGCTCATCATCGGCAATGCATTCGTATTCACCTTGCTTGCATCTTTGTCGGTCTACGGCCTTGCAAAATACAAAGGAATATCTCCTGAGACCATGATCCTGGCGGGCATCGCCATCATGTATCTCTTCTCAGCCATGACTTCATTCTTGCAGTATCTTGGCAGGTCGGAGCAGGTACAGGAGGTCGTGTTCTGGATGATGGGCTCTTTAGGTCGCTCCTCCTGGGATAAGGTCTGGATCGTATCCGCAGTCATCGTCCTCTGCTTCCCGTACCTTTTCCTCAAATCCTGGGACATCAACGCCCTCGGTGCCGGGGATGAGACTGCCACAAGCCTTGGCGTGAACGTTGAGCGGGTCAGGATCGTCAGCATGATGCTCGTCTCGCTCATCACTGCGAGCGTGATCTGCTTTACGGGCACTATCGGGTTCATCGGCCTTGTCTCTCCACACATCGCACGCATGGTGATTGGGGGAGATCACAGATTCCTGCTTCCTGCATCAGCTCTGATGGGAGCTCTGCTGCTCCTTGGGGCTGACACTGTGGCACGCACTATTCTGGCTCCTGTGATTCTGCCCGTGGGCATAATGACTGCATTCTTGGGAGTGCCTTTCTTCGTCTACCTGTTCCTGAAGAGGAAAAAGGAGTTCTGGTGAGGGCGAGTCGCTGAATCATGAGACAAATGATTTATACCAAGGACATAACTTTAGTTACACCCGCAAGGGTGTAGTGAATACCATGGATAGAGAAAGACGTGGCGGCTTCAACCGAGGCCCAAGAGAAATGCATGATGCAGTGTGTGCCGACTGTGGCAAGCAGACCCAGGTTCCCTTTGTGCCTGACCCAAACAGGCCAGTCTACTGTCAGGAGTGCTACCAGAAGCATAGACCTCCTAGAAAGAGCTATTAGCGCAGGTTTTGGGTCAACGATCCCGATTTTGCAGCGATTTGGCAGAAGGCGTAGAGGCGCAGGTGGCCTGTGCAGCCTTCTCCTGCTGAATCATGTAATACAGAACCAAAAGAACGCAGATATTTCCCGCCAGACCCAGGAATGCGAGAAACTGGGCCTTGTAGAATAAGAAGACCTGCACCAAGAATATCTGCACCAAAACAGCATCCTTGAAGAGCATGTAGCCCATCAGACGGTTTCTGCGCATCTTCATGATCGCTGCGATCACGATGGATGCTGCCAGTGTAGCAGAGGCCAGGCCGATTAGATCTGAGGGTGCCAGCAGTGGAAAGACGTTGTGCAGATCTGCTCTCCACCATAGCTTTACATAGAGCAGAAAGGAGTCCAGTGCCAGGGTGAAAAAGGATTGCAACAGAAAGAAGGAGATCACCGCCTTCACAAACCAGCTCTTCCGAACCTGTTTTCTGTAAAACCTCCTGCATTTCGTCTTGAGCTGAGTGTAGATGTCCGGCTTAGGAGTTGGCACAGAGTCGGTGGCGTAGAGCAGTTCTCGCAATGCCAGGGTCACTGGATCTGCAGGTGAGCACTCTTTCAAAAGATCCAACGCTCTCCTCCTTTCGCGGTGATCCAGGTCTTCCAAGACAACCTCTTTTGCAATCTCCATGGCGTTGATGAGCCTCTCCTGCTCAGAGAGCTTTGGCCTGTGCATGAAGACCTGTATGCCCAGGTACAGCAAGATGAATGTAATGTATATAAGCGCAGCAGTGGGGCGGTAAAAATAGTTATTGTCCCTGGTGATGAACTTGCCAAGCTCATCGATGAAAGCCCCGAAGCCAAAGCCTCCCATGACCGCAGCAACGTAATATGCTGCCTTGTTCACGTATCCTAGAGCGATGACCAGGGCGAGCATCATGAGGATTCCACCCAGGAGCACATGCGCAATGTGCAGGTTTCCTGGGCTGAGATGAGGATAGCCTGTCAGAGCCAGAAAGAAGCGAATGCCCAAGACCGAAGCCACTGCAGTAACGAAGAAAACCTCCAGCAGTCTCTGACCTTCCAGGCTACGGACGAAATGTCGACAAAACAACCTCATCGGCTTTATGCCTCTTCAACAGGATAGTAATACTCGCCCTGCTCCTTTTGCATCCTGTCCAGCCTAGAATCCGGCTTATTTACCCTCGGCCTGTGGGTATCCTCATCGCGCCGAAATGTAATGCCGATGCCATTGAGGAAGGCGTTCATGCCCTCGCGCATCTCCAGAGGGGCATGGGCGATGCCCCAGCTTCCAGGAATGCCCTCGAAGACCATCAGCCTCTCAGACAACAGATCGATGAGATAGATATCATGATCCACGACCAGAACAGTTTTCTGTGTCGACTCGGCAAAGCGCCTCATGACCTTAGCTGCCAGCATCCTCTGCTCTACATCTAAATGGGCACTGGGCTCGTCCAGTAGATATAAATCCGCCTCACGGCTCAAACAGGCGGTAATGGCCACACGCTGTAGCTCGCCGCCCGAAAGCTCAGTCAGGGCCTGATCCATCAGAGCCTCCAGTCCCATGGGCCGCAAGATCTCTGTCTGGTAGTAACTGCTGTCGAACTCGCGTGTCACGCTGCGCAGCAACCCTTGCACAGTCACATCCAAATCCGCTTTGAGGTACTGGGGTTTGTATGAGATCTTGAGCTGATTTTCAAAGCTCCCCGATGTTGGCTTCTCCACGCCCGCCAGGATCTTGATGTAGGTGCTCTTTCCAATTCCATTCGGCCCGAGAATTCCAACCACCTCTCCTCGACGAATTGTGCCGGGATCGGCCTGGAGCCGGAAGGTGGAATACTGCACGCTGAAGGCCTCATATGCAATGAGCGGTGGGATCTCCTTTTCTACGCGAGGCGCATGCACCTCGAAGGCAATCGCAGAGTCGCGGAACCTCACATTCTCCTCAGGCAGATTGCCGCGCAGATACTGGTTGATGCCCACGCGCACGCCTTTGGGCCGGGTTATGACACCATATGCCCCAGGCACACCGTAAATGAGATGAACATTATCTGCGAGCAGATCGAGCAATGCCAGATCGTGCTCCACCACCATGACTGCCTTTTCCCTGGAAAGCTCTTGCAATATTCGCGCCACATTTATGCGCTGGTAGATATCCAGATATGGGCTGATCTCATCGAAGAAATAGAAGTCAGCATCTCGTGCAGCCGCAGCCGCAATGGCCACGCGTTGCAGCTCGCCACCGCTGAGGCTTGATATCTCCCGGCCCATCAGCTTCGATATGCCCAGCCGGTCGACCAGATCTTGCAGGGCACCGCGCTCATCAGTTTTGTCCAGAAGGCCGCCTACAACGCCTGAGTAACTCTTAGGAATGCGGTCCACGTATTGAGGTTTGTACGATGTCTTGACACCTTTCTCTGCCACCCGTCTCAGGTAATCGCCAAGAGCTGAGCCTGCATAGCGCCGCAATACTTCCTCCCAGGTGGCATTCTTTCCCAGGTTCGGCCTCAAGATGCCAGAGAGGATGGACACTGCTGTGCTCTTTCCGATCCCGTTGGGCCCCAAGAGGCCTGTGACCCTGCCGTTCACGGGGACTGGCAGACCATAGAGCGCAAAGCCATTCTGGCCGTATCTGTGAATCGGGTCCTCCATCTCCTCAGGAAGATTGGTGATGGTGATCGCCCCAAAGGGACATTTCCGAACGCATATGCCGCATCCCACGCAGAGGTTCTCTGTTATCACAGGCTTGTCATCAACAAAGACTATGGTCTCATCGCCTGTGCGCACTGGCGGGCAGAAGTATTCGCACTCCTTGGAACACTTCTTGGGCTGGCAGCGATCGCGATTGATGATGGCAATCCTCATTGCAAAACCTCAGTTTAGAAGAAGCGTCCAGGTGACCAGCCAAAGGTCGACGACCATGAACTCCACATAGAACCAATCCTTGGTCTGGAAAGCTGCTGCGTCTATCTTGAAGAAGGAATAGGTATACTTCTGGATTAGGAATGTGACGAATATCACTGACAGCATCACTGAATGCCAGGGAAGGGGGCTGATTGTCGCGGCGCCATGATAGCATGCAAAGCCCGCTAGGACTCCCAAGGCGGCGGGATAGACTGTCTTTTTTATTCCATCGATGCGGTCCTGTCTGCGCTCGGCTGCGCTCTTGGGCCTGGCTTTTTTTGCGACACGAGGCTCATGGCTTCCCTGGGCCACTGCCAAAGAACCCTGGCCTTCCTTATTGCCAGCCTTCTTTCCTTTCTTGGCCATCCAATTTCTGGATTGCATTATATGATAATAGCGTTTTGGTCCGGGAAAAGTCCAAGTACTATAACTTTCAAGAGCCTCTGCATGTGTATGTCGTAGCAGATGCTTCGGTCTTCATCTGGGGTAAAAAGCCTGCGGGGGAGCTGATCACTGTGCCAGCAGTAGTGGCTGAGCTCAAGGATCTGCGATCCAAATCAATGCTTCACATATTTGAGGCACGGGTGGAGAGCCCCACGCGCCAGGCACTAAAAGCGGTGAAAAACGCTGCAGCAAAGACGGGTGATCTCAGAGCTCTGTCTTTTGCAGACCTGGAGGTCCTGGCCAAAGCGCTGGAGTATAAGGCAGTTCTCGCTACAGACGACTACGCTTTGCAAAATGTTGCGCTTCACCTCGGCCTGAAGATCGAGCCCATAGGGCAGCCAAGGATAAAAAGGAAGCTGAAGCACGTCCAGAGGTGCCAGGGCTGCGGCAAGAGCTTCGAGGGAGAAGCATGTCCTGATTGCGGAACTCCTGCCCGGAAGAGAAAGAGGTGCATAAAATGAAGAACATTGAGACTTTGATGAAGAAGGCAAGTGAACTGAAGGCTGAAGGGCTGGTGGAGGGCCAGATCTCAGAAGAGCTGAACATCTCCAGCGAGACTGTAACCTGGCTTCTCACCCATGCCGAGAAGGCAAGCACAGCCCCAGGCCCAAAAGACATCTCCGTGGACTGGTCGATAATCGGCAAGAGCGCTTTTCGACTGAGTCATATATCTCAGGCTCTCTCCGATGTCATTTATGAGACAATGGACGTCAATGATCGCGGCGTGGACGTCGTCGTAGGCATCGCTTTGAGCGGCCTTCCTCTGGCGAGCATGGTGGCCAACGACCTAGCAGCAGACCTGGCCGTTTACACGCCCAGCAAGCAGATGCTAGCTTTGGAGAGCAAAAAGGTGCGTGGCAACTTGAGCTCTAACTTCTCGGATGTCAAGGATAAGGATTGCATCATCATCGACGATGTGATAACATCAGGCCGGACGCTGGAGGAGACCGTCGAGTATCTGGACGAGCACGGAGCCAATATCAATGCCATCGCAGTTCTGATCGACAAAAAGGGCACGGACGAGATCGCAGGAGTGCCTGTGGTATCTCTGCTCAAGGTAATAAGAGTAAACTGAATTCTTTGGACGAGGCCTGATGCAGGAGGGCCTCTCAGCCTCATTTTCCTAGAAAGCCTTTTAGCATTCCTGTTCCAATAGCGCCGGTCAACATGTTCTCCGAAGATGAATATCGATTGGACTTCTTCGTTGATGAGGGATTCCAGCGCAAGAAATGCGAGAAATGCGGCAAATTCTTCTGGACCAGGGACGGGGCCAGGAGGACCTGTGGCGATCCGCCCTGCGATCCTTACACATTCATAGGCGCGCCCGTCTTTTCCAGAGAGCACGGCCTAGACGAGATGCGCGAGCATTACCTGAACTATTTCGAGGCCCGCGGACATGCGCGCATTGCCCGCTATCCAGTCGTTGCCCGCTGGAGGGACGACATTTACCTGACAATTGCCTCCATCGCAGACTTCCAGCCCTTCGTGACATCCGGCCAGGTCCCTCCGCCAGCGAACCCACTTACAATCAGCCAGCCCTGCATTCGTCTGGATGACCTGGATTCTGTGGGCCGCTCAGGCCGCCATCTCACCACATTCGAGATGATGGCCCATCATGTCTTCAACACCCGCGAGCGCGAGATCTACTGGAAGGACAGGACTGTTCAGCTCTGCGATGAGCTCCTGCGGGGCCTCGGGATGGACCCCACAGCTGTGACCTACAAGGAGAACCCTTGGGCAGGCGGTGGGAACGCCGGACCAAGCGTCGAATGCCTGGTGGCAGGACTTGAGCTGGCGACGCTCGTCTTCATGGACCTGAAAGCCACGCCTGGCGGATCGATCAAGATCAAGGGTGAGGGCTATGAGAAGATGGACAACTACATCGTGGACACGGGCTACGGCTTGGAGCGGTTCGTCTGGGCCTCAAAGGGCTCTCCAACGATCTACGATGCCATCTTCCCAGACCTTGTCCGGAAGGTCGCAGACCTGGCAGGAGTCGAGCACAACCTCAAGGACCCCGAGTACGCAGAGATCTTCGCCCAGAACGCCCGGCTGGCGGGGATGGTGGACCTGGACGAGTACTCAATGAAGGACCTGCGATCGAAGATCGCCGGCACTATCGGAATCGCTCCTGAGAGGCTGGAGGCTGCGATTGAGCCAATGGAGCGCGTCTACGCTGTGGTGGATCACACGCGCTGCCTGGCGTTTATGCTCGGAGACGGCATAATCCCCTCCAATGTCAAGGCAGGATACCTGGCGCGCCTGGTGATTCGCAGGACTCTGCGGCTCATGAAGGATCTGAAGCTCGGGCTGCCGCTGGCAGATCTTGTGGAGATGCAGATATCGCGACTGGATTATCCCGACTGGAAGGAGAGGTTCGTCACCATCAAAGAGATCCTTGACCAGGAGGAGCAGAAGTACGCCGAGACCCTGGAGAAGGGAAGGCGCCTGGTGAAGAGGACTGCAGAGCACTTTAGGAAGCTAAATCAGGCCATTCCATTAAGGGAGATGATCTCGCTCTATGACACGCACGGCATCCCGCCGGAGATCGCCCGCGAGTCAGCTGAAGGGCTGGGAGCGACGGTCGAGCTGCCGGACAACTTCTACTCACTGGTGGCCAAGACACATATAAAAGCAGAGCAAGAGGAAGCGCCCAAGCTTGTAGTACCTGGCAAGACTGAGCTTATGTTTTACGAGCATCCCTTCGACCAGACCTTCGAGGCCCGCGTTATGGACGTGTTGGACGGCGACTTGGTCATGCTGGACAGGACGCTTCTCTACCCTGAAGGCGGAGGCCAGCCTGCGGATCACGGAACTTTGGAGAAGGGCGGGCAGGTATTCAACGTCGTGGACGTGCAGAAGGTCGGAGACGTGGTGCTGCACAAGCTTGAGAAGCAGGGCGGCCTGCAGAAGGGCGATTATGTCAAGGGCAAGGTGGACATGCGCCGCCGCCTGGCCCACGCACGTCACCACACCGCAACGCACCTGGTGCACGACTCAGCCAAAAGGGTATTGGGAAAGCACATCTGGCAGGCGGGAGCGCAAAAGAGCGAGGACCGGGCGAGGCTGGACATCTCCCACTACAAGCGCATCACTGACGTCGAGCTGAAGGCAATCGAGATGGAGGCCAATCGTCGGGTGATGGAGACTGAGCCTGTGGAGACCAAGTTCCTGCCCCGCACCGAAGCTGAGAAGCTCTTCGGCTTTGAGCTTTACCAAGGCGGTGTGCCCCCCGGAAAGCAGATCCGGGTGGTTAAGGTCGGATCGGACATCGAGGCCTGCGCGGGAACGCACGTTACGAACACAGGCATGATCGGGGCCATCAAAATCCTGCGCACTGAGCGCATCCAGGACGGCGTGGAGAGGATCGAGTTTGCAGCTGGCGAGGCAGCAGTTCGGGCCTGGCAAGAGAGGGACGACCTGCTCGCAGAGGCCTCGGGTGTCCTGCGCGTTCCGGCAGATCAGCTGCCAAAGACCGCCAGCAGGTTCTTCGAGGAGTGGAAGGGCCAGCAGAAGGAGATCGAGCGGCTGAAGGAGGACCTGGCAAAGGCCCGCCTGAAGAGCTTGAGCGCAGAGGCTCAGGAGATCGATGGCATCAAGGTCGTGGTGCAGAAGATGGGCCAGGCAGACATCGACGAGCTGCTAAAAGCAGCGGCGCTGCTGGCAGAGCAGGACTGCGTGGCTTTGCTCGGCTCGGAGACGGGGAAGCTGGTGGCAGCTGTTGGGAGGGCGGGGCTTGCCAAGGGCGTCAAGGCAGGCAATATCATCAAGGCTGCTGCAAAGGCCCTGGGTGGCGGGGGCGGCGGAAAGCCCGAACTGGCGCAGGGCGGGGGGCCGAATGTCGAGAGGCTGGATGAGGCATTACAGGCGGGACGGGAGGCGATGAAAAGTTGATTTATACCCATACTAATTTTTCACTATATAATAGTCTAACTCATATCCTCTTTTATCCATAAATTCTCTTTTTTGGCCCATTCAATAAGGATTTCTTTATAATCATCTTTTATTTTATAGAGATGATCTCTTTCCGCATTACTCCAAGATTTATCTATGATGTCCTGAGGACTCCTAAAAACCTACTGGTAACAATAGTATGGAAAAGTTTATATACTAATAATACTATTATATATCATGGATTCTTTTACTGCCCGGCGCTACTGTTGGGGATATCATGAAAGAGTATCCCGGGTCTGCAGAAAGATGATATCTACGCCTGTCTTCTCTTTGCCTCCAAGTCCCTCGCAGATGCCTCTTTTGTCCCGCTGAAGGCTGAGGCCAGTTGGTGAGCTTTCTGTAGGCGTGTGAATTGGATCTTCTATCGTTCATCGGACATGATATAACATTCTCAGAGAACCTTTTAATAATCTAAAATCAACTATAGCTTGATGGAATCCCTCGAAGAGATCATGGCAAAGCTGCCTCCCGAGCACCAGCAGGAGGTACGGGACTTCGCCTTGTTCCTGGTAGAGAAAAAAGCTAGGCCGAAGAAAAGGAAGCTTCGTCTGGATTGGGCCGGGGGCCTCAAGGAGTTCCGCGATCAGTACACCTCTCTGGAGCTTCAGAAGGAGTCGCTTGATTGGTGGAGAGATTGATGTACCTGGTGGATACCAACGAACTAATCTCAAAACTATTTAAACCCCTTCGGACAAATTAGTCTATGAAGGGAGAGCAATGCAATTTACCGAGCT
>MVQH01000041.1 GCA_002067755.1 Methanosaeta sp. PtaB.Bin018 | reverse complement strand
GAGAAGAACCTCATGCCAACCGAGCTAACATTGAAGAGCCTCTTGTAGAGCTCAGCCATCCGCTCCATGGCCAGCCGGGCCTCGGTGTAATAGTCTGTTACCTCGATTGCCATGTCCTCGCGATGAGGTGGCAAAAGGCCATTGTACAGGGAAGATGACGAGGCGTAAACCACACGAGCATCGAATTTTCTGGCCAGCTCGAAGACTGCTGTGAAGCCGTTCAGCGCCTCTCCAACCAGGTACGGATTTTTCTTGTACATGGGCGATGAAGACGGGATGCCCAAATGGTATATCTTCTCAGGACAAAGGTCCATTCCTGGCAGGTCGTTGCAGCTTGCCTCTATCACCTTCAAGCTGCCTTTCAAGCCCTCCAGGTTGCTGAGACTTCCCGTGTGCAAGTTGTCCAAGACAACTACTTCCTCGCCTGATGCAAGGAGATCCTCTACAAGGTTGGAACCGATAAATCCTGCGCCGCCTGTGACCAGTGTGCTCATGTTTATCAGACTCTTAAAATCATTGAACTTCTATATCCATCTGTCGCAGTCACATCCATTCACTGTAGACCCACTCTGCCTTGTCGCAGATTGCATCCCAGTCATATCTTCTGGCTAGCTCCTTGCACGATCCACTCATTTTGCCGCTCTTCTGGAGCGTCTCGATCACAGCTTCGGCCAGGGCATCACAAGAATGCTCGCACACCACCCCTGTCTCCTCTGTTATCAGGTCTGATACTGCATTCATTTTGTGATTCACTGTCACCACTGGCAGGCCGCAGGCCAATGCCTCTAAGGCAGCCATGCCAAAGCCCTCTCTGGTTGAGGGCGAGACGAATGCCCGAGAGGACTTCATGATGGCCAGGGCTTCATCATGATCTTCCAAAAATCCGGTGAACTTCACATTCTTCTCCAGCCCCAGCTCGCGAACCAGTGCGGCCAGTCGCCCCCTTTCAGGGCCATCGCCAACCACAATGACCCTGATATCCGGAATATCCTCCTTGGCGATCCCGATAGCCTTGATCAGAAGATCGACATTCTTGTGCTCTACCAGCCTTCCCACATAAATTACATCTGACTCCTTGGAAGAGGCCGGCACACGCTCTAATCCTTTTAGATCGATGCCACCAGGCACGATCTGGACCTCTCTTGCTCCAATCTCCTTCAGGTCTCTCATCGTCCTTGTCGAGATGGCTATGTTTCGATCTGTCAGATTTGCAGCGGCCCACTCAATCGATCTGCCTATGAATCCCTTTTTGCCTAAATATTCATACCAATAATCTCCCCAGACCTCAAGCCATGTGATGAATAGCTCCGATCTCAGGCTGCTGCAAAGGAGCTTGGAGGAGAAGCAGGGCAAGTACGGGAAATTCTGGCAGTCGATCACATCAAAGTTCGATTTAATGGAGAGGACCTTGCGGGCAAAGCAAGCCGCTTGCCACAGTGACCTCTTGCCCTCGTGGTAGAGGGGCATAGGCTTGCAGATGCCGTGCAGGCATACGCCGTCTCTTTGCAGCTCCCCGTCGCCTGGCCACCACTTCATGCCATAGCAGTGGACCTCATGGCCCCGCGCGGACAGCCTGCGGGAGAGCTCATATATCCTCTTCTCTGCGCCGCCTTTAATCCATGGGTAGACAGCATCGTAGATGTATGCGATCCTCATCTTGAGTTCCTATCCTTCTTGCTGTCCACCGTTGAGTAGCAGCAGGCTGATGAACATGCCTGAGAATATGGTCTGAATTCCGAGGATCGATAGAATCATGGCAGCCATTGCGTTCTGTACAGCGTCCAGGGTTCCAAAGCCCGCAGCACCCCAATTTAAAAGAACTCTCATGCCGAGAAGAACGCCAGCTAGCAGCAACAAAAGGCCCAAGAGAAGCTCTTTTTCCAGGGAATGGTAGCTCATCAGCCTCTTCATTTTTCCTGAACTTGAGAGGCCGTAAACGGCTCCAAAGGCTCCGAAATGCATGCCTGCCAGGAGCATCTGGTAGCCTGTGACGAGCAGCAGCCCACCCAGGATCATCGAGTGCATACGCGATCCGCCCTGCAGATACACGCCTGCTGTCAGGGCCAGGCCCAGTGCCAGCGCCAGCAGTCCGGGAACTAGGAGAAATGGCACTGGCCGGTAGAGCATCATGAAACGCAGGTGTCTCCAGCCATCGGTAAATGTGTGGAGCTTGGAGCTACCCTCGCGGGGATAATATGTTATGGGGACCTCAGCGATCCTCAAATCCTTAGATGCAGCCTCGATCACCATCTCTGAGGCAAACTCCATGCCCCCGGACCTCAGATTCAGCCTTTCAAGCCCCTCGCGGGTGATGGCGCGCAGGCCACAATGAGCATCCGATATGCCAGCAGAGAAGAGCCTGTTCAACACCCATGTAAGAAACGGATTTCCAACGTAGTGGTGAAGTGCTGGCATTGCACCAGGAAGAATCTTGCCTTTCAGCCTCGATCCCATGACCATGTCGAATCGACCGCTTTGAAGCAGAGCGAGCATCTCTTTGATCGCTCCCGGATCGTAGGTCAGATCTCCATCCATGAGAACTATGTACTCTCCTTGTGAATGCTTGAACCCTGCAAGATAAGCATTTCCGTAGCCCAGTTTTTCGGGTTTGATCACCCTCGCGCCACATGACGCTGCCTTTTTCGCTGTCTCGTCGGTCGAGCTGTCTGAGACCAGGATCTCTCCGTCCAGCTTCATCTCCTCGTAGACCTTTTGGGCTCGACGAATGCATTCGCAGATGGTAGTGGCTTCATTCTTTGTAGGGATGATCAGGCTGACTTGGGGCACAGCCACCCATGTTGGAGCTTCATCTGTTTTAGCTTTTCCTCTCTAAAACCTTTTATATAATGATTCTCTTTATCGGAAACATGGACCGAGGGAGGAGGAGCGAGTCGGCTGAGCTGCTGGCAATTGTTTTCGTCGGCATTTTGCTGAAGTTGTTTGCAGGAAGGAGCTCTCTCACCGAGAGCGGCATTCTTTTGCCTGGCTACGATGAGTACTATCATATGCGCAGAATTTTATATACTGTGAACCATTTTCCTGGCACTCTCTGGTTCGACTCTTACCTCAATTATCCTTACGGCTTCAATATCACATGGCCACCGCTATTCGATCAAATCTCTGCCGCTCTATGCCTTGCCTTGGGTCAGCAGGACCATGAGACGATCGCCGCCTTTGTGCCCGTTATTATCGGATCCATCGCAGTTGCAGTGGTCTATTACTTGGTGAAGGAGCTTTTCGGCAGGGAGGTCGCGCTGCTATCTGCCTTCATGACCATCCTTGCTCCATACTATCTACTGTACACGATGCTCGGTGCCATGGACCACCACTGCTTAGAGGTGCTGATGCATCTCATCTCTCTCCTCTTCGTAGTATTAGCTGTCACTCGGAGCAATAAAAAATATCACTTCACAGTTCTGGCAGGCATTGCGATGGCTGCCCTTGCATACACCTGGCAGGGTGCAGATGTCTATCTGGGGATCTTCCTGGCTTACGCAGCCGTCAAAATGACACTGGATCTTAAGAGTGGGTCGTCTTCAAAGGATGTCACCACAACGCTTCTGGCTGCCTACTGTATAGCCTTGATCCTGGTTCTTCCGTTCTGGAACACACCTTGGATGTCTCCATCCTTCATCGGCTTGGCTGCCATGATCTTTGCCCTGTCTATCATGTTTGCCCTATCGCGGATCGTCGCCGGAAGGAATGCTTCCTGGAAGGCGTTTTTGCTGGGGATTGTGGTCCTGGGCCTCGTCTTTGTGATCCTCTCTCAGCTCACAGGCGGGCTGTTTGGAGTGGGGGGGCTGATTCATTCAGGGCTTGATTACATATGGGGCGGCAAGATGATCGGAAAGATTGGAGAAGCTGAGCCACTTATTTATGATTCAGAGACATTTTATCAAGTGGTCTTCTCAGGCCTCGGGTTGAACCTTCTCTTTTCATTGGCAGCACTTGCAGCCTTTGTGGCTTGCATTCGGCGTGGCGTTGGTGCAAAAAAACAGGGTCAGATACTCCTTTTTGTCTGGGTGGTCTGCACCATCGTACTTACGTTTGGACAGTCCAGGTTCCTCTACCTCTCCACAATCTCCATGGGCATTCTGATAAGCATCCTGTTCTTCTTTGCCCTGGGCCTGATCGAGGGGAGGATGGTCGAGGCTGGGCAAAGGGCTCCAAAATGGCTGGCTGCAGGCTTATTGTTGATCCTCATCTTGCCCACACTGGCGGATACCATCTCATTTGCAGAAAATACACCTCCTGCTGTGGATAAAGACTGGCATCAGGCCCTCATCTGGCTGAAGAACAACAGCGATGCCACTAGCTTCTACGATAACCCAGACAAGAATGCAGAATACAGCATCATGAACTGGTGGGACTATGGAAACTGGGTCCTCTACATATCAAAGAGGCCAGTGGTAGCGAACAACTTCCAGGCAGGAGTGATGGATGCTGCCAAGTTCTATCTATCCGAAGATGAGGATGATGCGATTGCAGTGCTGGACGAACGTGGATCTCGCTACATTCTGACCGACTACAAACTGATCTACAGCAAGCTGCCAGCAATTGCCAAATGGGTGAACGAGGATCTCAATAGTTATATGAGGTGGGAAGATCAAGGCTCAAAGATTGCTGTCATACCCTTGCAAAGGCTGTTTAATACCACCCTTGCGCGCCTTTACCTCTTCGATGCTGTGGGCATGGGCCATTTCAGGCTGATCTATGAATCTGCTACTCTTTTGGGAGAGAGCTCGGCACAGGGCGAGGTGAAGGTCTTCGAGTATGTGCCTGGAGCTTTGATTCGGGTCAAGGCAAGTCCAGGACAGAGGGTGGGTGCGCTGCTTAATATGACCTCCAATCAGGGACGTGCCTTCACCTACGTCAATGAAGCCTCCCAAAATGGGGATGCATTCGAGATGAGGGTACCATACTCTACAGAAAGCAGATATGAGACCCATGCAGTCGGCCCTTATCTGATCTTCGCTGGAAATGAGACGGGCGTCAATGCGCAAAGCCTGGATGTGAGCGAGAGTGATGTCCTTGGTGGCAATACCATTGAGATAGGCTTCTCGAGAAAGCTTATATAGATTAGGTCTTCGTACCTGGAGCCCATGGGCCAAGGAAAGAGGCATGAGTCAGCAGAGCTGCTATCGATAATGCTATTTGGTTTTTTGCTAAGGCTTTATGTGGGAAGACAATCGCTAACAGAGAATGGCCTGCTCCCAGTTGGCTTTGATGAATACTATCACCTGCGCAGGATCTTGTATACAGTCCACAACTTTCCCAATACCCTTTGGTTTGACTCCTATCTGAACTATCCGCACGGCCTTG
>MVQH01000040.1 GCA_002067755.1 Methanosaeta sp. PtaB.Bin018 | reverse complement strand
AAACATCACAATGACGTCACAGTTGGGTCTTCCGCCCCTTTCACTCTTATTGTCATACATCTCTTCAAGGATACGACGAAATGGCGCCCATTCTATTAAATCCGATATCTGTAAGAGCCGGGACTTCTTTTGCTTTGCGCTGAGCCCTCGCAATGTCCAAGTAGTAAAAGAATCCATGGTATATAATAGTATTATTAGTATATAAACTTTTCCATACGGTTGTTTCCAGTAGGTTTTTAGAAGTCCTCGGAAATTATCAAAATGCCGACCTTCAGTGAATTTGTGGGTTGAGAGACCTGCTAATATGGCTGGCAGGACTTAAATGTGGAAAAGTCAAGTTAGACCATCGAATGGAAGGCTGTCAATGGTCGGCTCGAATTGTCGATCAGAAAGAATGCAGTTTCTCAAGCCATCAACAAAATGGGTAAGTTCATCCTGCTTTATCGGTGTGATTTCTCCTGGGAGGAGTGTCTTTCCCTTTAAAGAGGCAAGGAAGTCGTCGAAAAAGGATTTGATATTTTGAAGAAAGATCTTGAATCATTCCCGGTGAACGTCCGAACTGACAGCAGTCTAAGAGGATATCTATTCATCGCGTTCCTCGCTCTGATATTGAGGATGAAACTTATGAAGGGGAGGTCAGGTTCTATCTCTTTTGCAAACAGACTGCAGAAAAACTTTTAGCTATTAGGCGGTCAGTATAATCAGATGAACCCCATCAATCGAGCTATGAAAGGGACTGGCGAACCTATTTTTGCAGGCAGAATTCCTGTAGGCGATATAGAGATGTATTTCGAGATCCACGGCCAGGGCGAGCCCTTGCTCATGATCATGGGCCTGGGGGGCCACTCGCTTGACTGGGGTTGGATAGTGCCCCGGAGATTGGCGGAACGCTACATGGCCATTCTCTTTGACAACCGCGGAGCTGGGCGCAGCGATCAGCCTCCTGGCCCATTAACCATTGAGCAGATGGCCAAAGATGCCGCCGGCCTGCTGGATGCATTGGGAATTGATCATGCCCATGTATTCGGAGTAAGCATGGGGGGCATGATTGCTCTGCAAATGGCCTTGGATTACCCCGAGCGGGTCGACAAGCTGGTGCTCGGAGGCACAACCGCTGGTGGAAGCTCCAGGACCCATCCGCCGCCCGAGATCCAGAAGTACTTCTATCCGAGGACTGACCTTTCCGCCCATGACTACCTTTGGTGGACTGGTGCGGTATGCTATCCGCAGGAGTTCATTGAGGCCCATCCGGATATAGTGGAGAGGAAGATCCAGGCCAATCTCGCCTTTCCTGGGACGCTTGCTGCCTATGAGGCCCAGCTCGATGCCTTCAATAAGTTCGATGTCGAAGGGCGCCTGGGCTTTATTCGTGCGCCTACGATGGTGATAATCGGCAACCGAGATGTGCTGATTCCGCCGCCAAATAGCTTCGAGATCGCCCGAAAAATTCCGGGCGCACAGATGCGGGAGATCGAAGGCGCAGGGCACATCTTCTGGATCAGCCATCCTGAGGAGACTGTATCGATAGTAAAGGAGTTCCTGGGATAGGGCGATGGTGGAGCATTGGCTGTCTTCATATTGGGGGAGGTCCCCGGTGGGAACCCAACCCTGTTCAGGACTCGTCTGAGCCTGCCGCAAAGAACCCGAAGGGGGCCCCTCGAATTGTTTCCGAGGTTGGCCATCAGGCCTCCCTCTGTGCCAGGCAAGGGACTCGGCCCCGTCGAGCATGCTACTGTAGCCGGCTCTCATCGCTGAACAAAGTTTACTAAAAAGGATGGCAGGTGCTCAGACCTCCCAGCCGCCTGATGCTCCCGATACATCGATAATGACGATGTTGCTCCCCGTATCCCCTCCCACAAGGAAGAGCATGTGCCGTCCCGGGATCTGGGCGGTGTAGGATCCGTCTGAGAGCCCTGCCGGCAGATTCAGTGACGAGGAGGTCGCGGTCAGCATCCCACCAGCCTCACAGAGGTCGTAGATCTTCACCGGCCCTGCCAGGGGGGCATAGGCGATCAGCGGGACGATGCCTCCAGCAGCTGCAACGTGGTGCTGCACCCTTCCTGCCGCACCCTGCCTGACCCAGAGGCCGTAACCTCCAGTCTGCCAGGCCTGGCCAACCTGCCACGTCTCAGCCGTCCCAGAGGCCGGCCAGCCGTAGCTGCGCTCAATCACCACCACCGAGCTGCCCTGCTGCTCACTCACGCTGCCCTCCTCCTCCAGCACCTCACCCTGCTGGGACCCAGAGGAGGAGGCACCGCCGATCATCGATGTTATGTCCTGCTTAACACCTACTGCGGGATATTTAGGCATACTGCTTCCAGCCCCTGAACTCCCTGCCAGTGAGGATGCTAGACCCTGCTCTCCTCCATAGATGATGCTCGTTCCGGGAGGCAGAGCTACCGCTGATCCGGACATACAGAGCATGAGGACGAATATGAGGGCACATCTGAACCTAATCATTCCCATCCACCTCAAGGAGCTGTCTGTGACAGGTCTGTCAGGTCACTCAACCACGATCCACCAGCATTCGGGCTTCTGTACTCAAATACAGTCTTCTTGCTCAGCGTCCCAAGGTCCAGCCTGTATATCTTGCTGCCAAAGTCTGCATAGTAGATGCTGTCAGGAGGAACAAAGAGCATTCCCATGATGGGGCCATCATCTGTGTAGATCTTCTTGATCTTGCTCTTTCCAGGGGCCGTGAACCCTGAAGCCCCAATCCTGCCTGAGATCTCGAGCAGATAGATGCTGGCAGGCCTGGTGTTTCCGCTGCTGAGGTATATCCTGCCACGGTCGTCGAAGACGAAGTTTCCTGCCCAGGAGCCATCCACGTCTGAGAGCCTGACCGTCGTCAGTGGGAGGGCACGTGTACCATCAAGGTAGTAGATCCTACCGTCCCCTCCAGCGCCACTGGCCTCGCTGAAGTATACCCTGAAGCTCCCGTTGCCTGTCGGGACTGCATCTATATCCCTGACATAGGTGCTGTGAGTGTAGACCAGCGCCTCTACGCCCCGAGGAGCGTTCAGGGATGTCTTCCAGATCTTGTTGTCGTTTGCATTGGAGAAGAAGAGCCTTCCAAGGATGAAGTCTGCAGAGGATATGAGTCCAGAGCTGCGGACATATACCTTCTCCAGATTGCCAGTTGGCAGGTCCAGCTGGAAGACCATCCCTGGATCCTGCCTCTGATCAGTAAACCCTATCTTTGTCGGCTCATAGGCCTCGATAAGCGGCATGCATAGCATGGCCAGGAGGCATAAGGCCGTGATAGCACGCACACGCACAATATCACCAAAAGTCAATCATCATTGGTTATATTTCATCATTGGTTATATTTAGATGTTTCTTAGGATTCCTATAAACGATTGCATGAATTCCTGAATCGCACCGAAAGGATGAAAGCAAGCGAGATCTGAATAAGTCCTAGGTATGGGCAGTGCAGGCCGAGGTATTTGGTTTTAGGACAAAGGATCCCGATATAAACATGGCCTACTCTTCGTGAGCACCGAAATGCGTCATTAGAACGCGGATGGTAATGCACTAATAACGATCAATCTGTCCATAACTGGACAGTGATTATCTTGACTTTCCCAGATTAACTCTGCCATTGCTACCTCCTTGCTTTATAAATCATACAAGCTAAAGTGTCCATGAATCCTGATTCGCACCCAAAGCTATGAAAACGAATGCGATCTACTGCAATCTTGATGCGGG
>MVQH01000039.1 GCA_002067755.1 Methanosaeta sp. PtaB.Bin018 | reverse complement strand
AAGCTGCTCGATAAGAGTTCTATCGAGGAGATTCTGATGGAATTGTCAAAGTTGCGAGCAGTTAAAGTCGGTGGAGAGTGGAGGCTCACAGAGGTCTCAAAAAAAAGAGGATGATTTTGGAAAAGATGGAAATTAGCGTGCCTGTGGAGGCGAATATGGTTATTAAAAAGGGCGGAATAAACGATATTCGGTCGAAGGATTACTCACTGAAAATCTAATTGTGATAAAAAATATCTTTATAAAGTTGGCGATCGAGATGAACGACTTGAAACGTACAAGACGTAGCGAGGCGTTCGATAAGTTTATATTTATCATATTTGCAATACCGTACCAGCGTTTATATCGGCATCGGTTTAATGATTGATGAAATTATGGCGTTGGGCGCTCGATACAGTTAAAAGGAAAGATTGGAGCATATTTGATGAAGCTATGGCCTCTAACACTCGTAATCACACTGACAATTATTTCGAGCGCCAGTGCTACTTTCTGGCAGTGCGGCATAGGCACAAATTCTTCTTCGTGGAGCATATATCGCCATAGCGGAAACATCACCTTCACCCAATCGAGCTTGGTTGAGGGCAAGATATCGCCAGTAGAATATCATGACACACTCCTGAAGCCTTACAGCTCCTACTACTCAGAGATCGCGTACAATGATGTCCAGCTAAGAGAAAGGACGAGTGCGCTGGAAGGAGACTACAGATCTGAAGATGAGATGAGCCTGTGGTCGGTTGTAGAGGAAGAAATTACCATCGACTACGTAAAGCCCTACGGAACCGATTCCTATACATTTACCTTCACTGAGAAGTGGCCGGTGTCGTTAGCTTCAAAGAGATCCCTGCAATATTCAGGCAGTCAGATAAATGACAGAGACTTTGAGGGGAATAACAGAGACTATGCTGGTTCGAACCTTCTCTACAACAGTGAGCTTTCTAAAGAGAGGCTAACTGTGATGTGGCTTGAGAGCATGAACGCCACCGTTCAGGCAAATGACATATCAATCATTCGAGCACAGTTAATGCCCACGAGGTATTTGGGATACAAGATCCAGACAAATACGACTGGCATTGCCGATTTAAGGTATAGGCATGCGGGTTCGGAGTATAACGTCAAAAGATACGACTATCCTCCACTGAGCGAGGGCAACGAGAGATATTATGGAACATATGCTCTAGCACGCAAAATCGAAATGAGATCTCAGTTTCCAAATTACAATGATACAATTGAGTGGTTGCCATGCTGTGGTCTCCATGACCTGAACTCGATTGATGAGCTTAGTGTCGATACCGTTTTCAATTGTTCTAACCAGAACCCTCTCGTATTTTAGGACGAACTCAGTTTAGGACGAACTCAGGGCTAATCCCTGCCATTTCATTGGCAGGATATGTCTTGACTAAATACACGTACATGTCATTCTTATCTATCATAATTATTACAACTTGCGACCTTAAATAAGTATACATCCATCCAATATTGTATCCTAAATAGGATTTCTTGTCCAGTTTTATGCGAAAAGGGAATAGTAGTGTAATATTGTTCTGCCAAATTGTCCGCCCCCATAATCATGCCTCAATTCGGCAGGAGACTTTGAGCAATCGGAGGGGTTATTCGTTATGAAGTCCTCGCAAGAGAGCACTGTATGCGCACCCATAGAAGGGCATCTATTCCCAGAACCTTTCAATCACGATGATAAAATGTACAATGGGCTAATGGAGGAGAATTGTTGGGTTAGTCCATCAGAATATCAAAAGAAATTGGATAATTATGAGACAGAGATATCGATTGTAGGCCTGGGGTACGTTGGCCTCCCACTGGCCACGATGTTTGCCCATAAGGGATTTCATGTTGTAGGTTATGATTTAGACCAGGTAAAGGTCGATTGCATAAAGGCGAGGAGAAACTACCTTGTAGAAGAGGAGTGGTTGATCGAATATATTAAGGCTGCACAGTCACTAGACGCTTCCACAGATATAGCAAATGCTGGGGATGCTGATTTTATTGCTGTCTGCGTTCCTACCCCTGCGGATCCGAGAAGCGGAGCTCCGGATTACAGGTTTGTTGAGGCCAGTGCCGAGAGTGTTGGAAAGAGACTTCGGAAGGGCGCTCTTGTCTGCCTTGAATCAACAGTTGGCCCAGGGACGACTGTCGGTAGATTTAAGCGCATCCTCCAAGAAGAATCTGGACTTTGTGCGGGATCTGACTTTGGACTTATATTTTCACCTGAGAGGATAAATCCGGGTGACAAGGAACACACGATAAACAAGGTTCCAAAAGTCGTTGGCGGAATAGACGCATTGAGCACTCAACTTGGCGCCAGACTGTACGAGAAGATAGTTCCTTATGTTTACACAGTGAACAATCCTACAGAGGCAGAACTTGTCAAGCTTCTCGAGAATTCCATGAGGGCAGTTAAAATAGCATTCATGAATGAGTTTGCCATCAGCTGTGATGCACTTGGCGGAGTGGACGTCAAGAGGATAATCAAAGCTGCCTCGACAAAATGGAACTTCGAGCCGATATATCCTGGCTGTGGTGTTGGAGGCCATTGCATTCCGGAGGATGCATATTTCTTTGCGGAAGAAGTTAAAAAACACGGTTACAATCCTAAATTGACACTGGCTGCAATGCGAATGAATGAAAGTATGCCAGGTTATGCAGTCGAAAAAGCCGGAAAATTGCTTGAGGCTCAAGGAAAGAGCCTCAAAGATTCGAGCGTAGGGATACTCGGTATAGCTTATAAGGAGAATACAGCAGATCCTCGCCATACACCGACGGAGAGCATAGTCAGGGAGTTGAAAGAGCGTGGCGTAAAGGAGATCCGCGTACACGACCCATATGTATCGCATCTCAATGGCATCAAATCTACGCAATACCTACCAGATCTGATCTCCAAATCAAATGTATTGATACTTGCAACAGCTCATGCTGAGTATGAAAATATCGATTTAGCCACAGTATTGCAGCTTCGTCCAGATTTGGTGGTCGTGGATGGCAGAAATATGTGCGATCCCCTTAGAATGGGCCCATACATCGGTCGATACACAGGTATAGGCAGATAGTCTCCAATTCACATGAAAATGGTTCTCGCAAAGATCCATTTTCATCCACATGGGTGACCTTGGGTCATAGGCGTTTTTTTTCGGCCTGACTGTGAAGTCATTCCCAGGCAGATCAGTTTTTTTTGAAAGTGACGGCCCCCTAGCTTGCCACTATTGAGCTCCTCTAGATCTTGCTACCCATCTCTCAAGAAAGTCGAAGGTCAAGTGCATCTTAGCTACGCTCGACAAGAGGATCGTTGTGCTCCGGCCAGTTACGTCTTTTAGATGATTAATCTCATGCATCCGCATGATTCACGCAGATCCAGTGATAGTAACCGTGAATTCCTGTTCCCGTCACCTCGTCGAACTCCTCCAGCTCACATCCGCAGATCTGGCAGATCTCTCCCTCGGGAACCTCAATCTCTGCATCGTTGCAAAGAACCACTACCATCCCATCCGAATAGATCGGCAAAGGCCATTAAACTTTCGGCGCTCATACTTTTTCATAATGCAGAAGCTTTTTTTTAGCTGGATCGATAAATTCATAATGCTCTTCGAATTGATAGGCCTACTGCAGAGGTGTACCCAATTGAAGATAATCGGTCTTGCCGATTCAGATGTTGAATCAAACCTGCGCGGTGCGGGCATAGGCATGTCCGTCAGAGAAGCGCGCTCCATTGCCGAGGTGCTGGGAAGAGATCCAACCATCACAGAGCTGTTCTGCTATGATGCTATGTGGTCCGAGCACTGCTCATACAAGAGCAGCCGCGCCACTTTAAAGGAGTTCATGCCCACCGACGGTCCCAACGTGGTTATGGGCCCTGTCGAGGACTCGGGAATTGTTGCAATCGACGACAAATGGTGCGTAGTGATATCCCACGAGAGCCACAACCATCCCAGCCAGATCTTGCCCAATGAAGGTGCTGCAACTGGCATCGGAGGCATCGTCCGCGATGTCAACTGCATGGGTGCGACTGTGGTGGCCACCGCCGACCCGCTACGCTTTGGCGACCCATACGGTCCCAAGGCAAGCAAAGTGCGCTGGGTTGCCGAAGGCGTGGTGGATGGAATCTGGCAGTACGGCAATGCTCTGGGCGTGCCGAACATGGGCGGCGACATCGTTTTCAACGAGAGCTTCGACGACAACTGCCTTGTGAATGTTGTATCCTTGGGCATCGTTCGCCGTGACCAGATCATCCGCTCCCGTGCGCCTCCCGCTGCAGGCGATGGTGGATACGATGTGATATTGATCGGCAAGCCGACGGACGCAAGCGGCCTTGGCGGAGTGACCTTCGCCTCTGAAGCCCTGCGAGAGGAGGATGAAGAGACAAACCGCGGCGCAGTGCAGATCCCAGATCCATTTCTGAAGAATGTGCTATTCAAGGCCAACGATGATCTCTTCAGGCTGGTTCGTGAGGAATGCGTCGAGATCGGCTTCAAGGACTTGGGCGGCGGAGGCTTCACATGTGCTGCATCCGAGATGGGCGCTGCAGGCGGCTTTGGCATGGAGATAAACCTGGACGACATGCACAAAGCAGGCGACTTCCCACCTGAGGTCCTGAGCATCGCCGAGACCCAGGAGCGCTTCCTGATCATCTCGCCCATGCACCTGCGCGAGAGGATCCTGAAGATCTACAACGAGGACTGGGACCTGCCAAACGTCTACGAAGGCGCGAGGGCGAGCGTTGTAGGCAAGATCAACAGCGGCGATAGATTCGTCGTCAGACACAAGGGCGCAATCGTCTGCGATGTGCCAATCCAGCACCTCACCGGCGGCATAAGATATCAGCGCGAGGAGATACCTCGCACATTCAACCTGGCCGAGCCGGAGATAGATGAACCTGCTGACTACAACTCTGTTCTGCTGAAGATCCTCAAGTCCCCCAACATCGCATCCAGGGAGCATGTTTACAGATACTACGATACAGAAGTCATGGGCAACACTGTGATCCGGCCAGGTGAGGCCGATGCAGGATTGATTGCACCTGTGCGAGGCGAGAAGTTCGGTGTGGCAATGTCCGTGGACTCCAATCCATTCTATGGCAGGATCAGCCCTTACTGGGGAGGAGCAACAGCCGTCGCTGAAGCCATGCGCAACATTGCAGCCATAGGTGCTACGCCTTCAACCATCACCGACTGCCTGAACTATGGGAATCCGGAGAAGCCTGAGGCCTTCTGGGAGTTCAGAGAAGGCGTGAAGGGCCTGTCGGATTCCTGCAAACAGATCTGGCTGAAGGGCTATGAGAACCAGCCCGTTCCAATAGTATCAGGAAATGTGAGCTTCTACAATGAATCGCCGCAAGGCTCTGTGGATCCATCGCCCATCATCGCCTGCGTCGGCATAATCAAGGATATTGGAAGAGCAATAACTCAGGACTTAAAGGCAGCAGGAGATAGGCTCTACCTCATCGGCCCAAGGTTCGATGAGCTGGGCGGCTCTGAGTACTACAGGACCATATTCAATATCACTGGTGCCAACGTCCCCATCGTCCGTTTCGACCTGGAGAGGAGAATGATCTATGCCGTTATCGACGCAATAGATGAAGGCCTTCTGGCATCGGCCCACGATATCTCAAATGGCGGACTGGCCTGCACTGCAATGGAGATGGCGCTGGTTCGGCCTGCCAAATTCGGGCTCGATCTGGACCTGGACAAAGCCGGAGATGCTGGCATGAGAACCGACAAGCTCCTCTTCTCAGAGTCATCCGGATTTGTGCTGGAAGCCAGGCCCGGAAGAGAGGGACGGCTGGTCGACCTCATGAGGAGCTACAACCTGGAGCCGATGGAGATTGGAAAAGTCTCCCGGAAAAGGAGGATCGTGATGAAAAGGGAGGGCTTGACTGTGGCTGACCTGGACCTGGATGAGGCGAGGCTCGCATGGACGAGTGGCCTTGTGGAGGCGATGAGATGAAGATTGCAGTGGTGCAGTTCCCTGGAACGAACTGCGAGTATGAGACGCTTGTAGCAGTGAAGGCCGTGGGAATGGATGGCGAGATCTTTCGCTGGAATAGATCAGCAGGGGAGCTTTCCAGCTTCGATGGATACTTCATTCCAGGCGGCTTCTCTTACCAGGACCGCGTGCGAGCTGGAGCTATCGCCTCAAAAGAGCCCGTCATGCAGGCTCTGTTGGAGGAGGCAGCTAAAGGCAAGCCCATCATCGGCATTTGCAATGGATTTCAGATCCTTGTAGAGGCTGGCCTCTTGCCGGGCACTGGCAAGATCGAGATGGCCCTGGCACAAAATGTCATGGTCTCAAATGGAAAGATCGTGCGCCGAGGCTACTACTGCGACTGGATCAATTTGAGACACGAAGCACCACCCAGGAGATGCAGCGGCTCGTTCATCATGGAGAGAGGATGCCTGTTCAAGATACCAATAGCCCACGGTGAGGGAAACCTCGTCACCTCCACGCCAAAGCTGATAGAGATGCTGAATGATGAAGAGCAGGTGGTCTTTCGCTATTGCGACAAAAATGGCCGCGTCATAAATGAGTTTCCAGTAAATGTGAACGGCAGCACAGAGAGCATCGCAGGCATATGCAACCCTGAAGGAAATGTGCTTGGCATGATGCCCCATCCTGAGAGGGCCTTCTTCGCCTGGCAGCTTCCTGCCTTTGACCCCAGAAAGCAGAGGCCTGACGAGCCGGGACCAGGCAGAAGGGTCTTCGAGTCTGTGAAGCGCTACATCGAGGTGAATGCATGAGTCAAAAGATCAATCTTCGAGTCTGGCTGAAGATACCAGATGCAGAAGCTGCCACCGTGAAAAATACCTTGGTCAGGAGAATGGGCTTTGGAGATGTGCTCTATGATGTATCGAAGGAACGCCTCTTTAGCATCGAGGTCGATTCTGGAGACCCGCAAGAGCTTGCCAAGGGCTTTGCCAAGGAGCTGGTGAACGAGAACAAGGAGAGCTACAAGGTTCTAATCGACGAGCTTAAGTTTGAAGATGAGTATGTCCCTGTTTTGGTATCCCTGAAGATCGAGGACGGTGAGGCAATATCCACACAAGAGAGGCTGCGGGGCCGCCTCGGGTTCACCAGCGTTGTGAACGTCAAGAAGGCCACTATCTGGAAGCTGTACCTTCGCGGGGTGGACAGAGTGGCCAGGGCAAAGGAGATCGCAGAAGGGCTGCTGATCAACCCACATAAGGATACTTACGAGATATTGGGCGAATAGCCTGGATCTGTGGCGCTGTCTCTTGGCTCCAGCCGTCTTCTGACCGAATCTGCGTGAGCCATCAGCCCTTCAGCCTCAGCCAGGGTCGTCACAGTCTCCTCCAGGCCCAGCAGGCCATCGTCGGTGATCATCTGCACAGTGATCTTCTTGGTGAAATGGTCCACATTGAGGCCCGAGAATACCCTGGCATAACCTGAGGTAGGGAGCACGTGGTTCGTCCCGCTGGCATAGTCGCCCGCGGCCACTGGCGTGTAGCGCCCGAGAAATGCGCTGCCTGCATGGCGTATGGACCTGAATGTCCCCAGTGGATCACTTGTGACGATCTCCAAGTGCTCTGGTGCAAAGGCATTGGCAAAGTCCACAGCCTCATCCAGATCCCCTGCCACAAGAACTGCACTGTGATCCAGGCTCTGCGAGACTATCTCGCCTCGGACGGCTCCCGCAGCCTGGATCGCCAGCTCCTCGGCCACGGCACTGGCCAGCAGATCGTCCGTTGCTACCAGGACAGATATGGATTTGGGATCGTGCTCTCCCTGAGCGATCATGTCTGCAGCGATAACTCCTGGGTCAGCAGTCCTGTCTGCAATGATCAGGACCTCGCTTGGGCCTGCAGGAAAATCGATCTCGACTGTTCCTCTCAGAAGCATCTTGGCTGCAGTGACAAAGACATTTCCCGGTCCCACAACCTTGTTGACGCGCTCTATGCTATCTGTGCCAACTGCCATGGCAGCTATCGCTTGTGCGCCTCCAAGCTTATAGACCTCGTCAGCACCAGCCATGTCGGCTGCAACGAGCGTGAGAGGTGTGACAGAGCCGTCTGCCTTGGGTGGCGTGCATACCACAATCCTCGGAACCTCTGCGACCCTTGCGGGTATGACATTCATGAGAGCTGAGCTGGGGTAAGCGGCACGTCCACCAGGAACATAGGCTCCCACCGAGTCCAGTGGCACGACCTTCTGGCCGACGAAGACGCCTGGCGAGACCTCGGTCATCCAGAGGTCGCGCTCCTTTTGTGCAGAATGGAAGGCGAAGATGTTGTCTGCCGCCTGAGAGAGCGACTCCAGGAGACGCTCATCTGCCGCCTCGTAGGCTGCATCGATCTCTTCCGAACTCACACGCAGGTCATCCAGCTTTGCGCCTTCAAACTTCTCAGTGTATCTGAAAAGGGCTTCGTCTCCCTTTGATCCGACCTCTGCGATGATCTCGTTCACGCTCGCCAGCACATCTTGGATGCCCACATCTCTTGCGAAGAGGACCTTCATATCCTCTTCGTTCAGCTCTTCAAGCCTCTTGAACAACATCTCAAAACCTCCTTTTGACAGATCCATATTCCAAAACAGGATCAGGAAGCGGTGTTTCTGCCCCTCTGAGCCTTGTAAAGGGCGATCACCCTCTCAATGGTATCCGCTTCTTCAATGGATTTGTCGTCCCGGACCGCAACCAGCCTTGGAAAACGCAATGCATATCCCGATGAATAGTTAGGACTCTTCTGGATCTCCTCGTAGGCCACCTCGAAGATCACGGCTGGTTTCAGCTCTAGCTCCATTCCCCTCTCGACAACGATCAATCCCTTGAACACTTCGGTGAGATCAGATAGAGCCTCGTCGGTCAGGCCCGTCGCCACCCATCCCACATCCAGGAGCATTCCAGTCTCTGGCTCCAGACAGCCGAGCCTGTAGGAACCAAGGAGGCTGGCCCTCCTGCCCTCGCCCCATTTTGCCCCTATTACTACCAGGTCCAATGTCTCCATCACCGGCTTGATCTTCAGCCAGTTCTTGCCTCTCTTTCCCGGTGCGTAGACCGACGAGGGATTTTTCAGCATAAGCCCTTCGTGGCCCGCATCCAGAGCCTGACGATAGATCTCTTCAGCCACCTCGGAGCTGTTGGACAGAACCTGCTTGGCCAGCATAGAGGGATCTGCAATCGTCTCCAAGAGCGCCCTGCGATCCCTCAATGGCCGATCAATAATGCTCTTTCCGTCCAGATAGATCAGATCGAACAGGAAAAGGCGGAGTGGAATTTGGACTGCAAGCTTCTCTACATTGTATTTCCTGCGAAATCTCTTCAAGATCTCCTGAAAAGCCATCGGCCTTTCATCTTGGCCTATTGCCACAGCTTCTCCATCTAAAATGGCGCTCTTTGCCCGAATATTGGCTTTAACTGCTGATACTATCTCAGGCAAAGAGGCAGTCACATTCTCCAGCCTGCGAGAGAAGATACGCACCTTCTGACCATCTTTGTGAATCTGGACACGAGCACCATCGTACTTCCACTCCATGGCTGCAGTTCCAAGCTCCTGCAATGCCGCGGGGATTCCCTCGCCCAGTTGTGCCAGCATCATCTTGATGGGATGATTGAGAATGATGTTCAGCTCTGAGAGGGTCCCTCGCTTGGCGCTCACTGCCACCAGGCCCATGTCGTTGGTGAGGTTGTAGGCCCGTTCTACATCCTCTGCAGACGCTCCAAATGCCTTTGAGATGGCATCCCGCACACCTCCCTCGCCTACCCCGATCCGCATGTCCTCAATGGCAAGGCGCGCGATGTACTGAGCTTCGAGCGGCGACGCCTGTGAAAAAAGGAACTGCAAGTTCTTGATCTTAGTATCATGGCTCCTTTTGCCCGAGGCATGGGCGACGGCCAGGAACCTCTGGTAGACTTCGGATATGGAGAGCTGCTCTCCGCCGATGAACGATGCAAGACCGAGAGGCTTTCGTCTCTGGACGACCCCGGCAGCCACAAGGCCGGGATCGCCAGTGGCTCGCAGCATAGAGGAGATCTGTTCAGGAGGGCAGCCGCAAGCACGAGCAAGCGCCTCGTAGAGGATGGATGGGCCAACCCCCATGACCAGATCCGATCCGGATGAGAAGACTGTGCCCATGATGAAGCCAGGAGCAACGTAAAGCTCAGATTCGTCAAGCTCCGCCAGGAAACCTGCGACCAGGTCTATCTTCTCCAGCGTGCCGGAGACGCATTCCACCTTCTTGCAGAGCTTGGCAAACTTGAGAAAGCTGGTCATGCTTTGTGATGCCTTCAGAATATTGCGTCGATGAGCTTGGTCCTGTATATGCTGATGATATCCGTCAGAATGGCCGAGGCGGTCTCGATGGAGCCTGCACCAAGGCCGGTTACAGTTATGGTTCCAGACAGGTCAGTGTAGATCGCCGCAGAGTTCAGCGTTCCGGAGACGGCTATGGGGCTGTCCAGGGGCACCAGCGTGGGCCTGACCGTCAGGGCCGGCACATCTCCTATGAGCTTGATGGCATAGCCCCTCTTTTTGGCCAGGGCCAGAGCTTCTGGAGTGACGCCTGTTATGCCTGTCACATCCACATCGCTGTACTTGACATCCATGCCGAACAGCGAGTTTGCGAGGATAACCACTTTGCCTGCGGTGTCCACCCCCTCCACATCGTAGCTCGGATCGGCCTCAGCTATCCCGAGATCCTGGGCCTCGCTCAGGGCGTGTGTGTAAGGAATGCCCTCTTCAGCCATGCGGGTCAGGATGTAGTTGCATGTACCGTTGAAGATCCCCCGGATACCATTGATGGTGTTGCCAACCAGCGTGCGCTCGACAAGGCTGATCAGAGGCATTGTTCCGCCTACCGTTGCCTCGAACTTCAACATCACGCCGTTATCCTCAGCCAGCTTCTTGAGCTTGCCATAGGATACAACCAAAGGCCCTTTATTCGAGGTCACGACGTGCTTGCCACCGGATAGAGCAGCCTCCATATGCCCAAGGCCCGGCTGCCCATGGACGATGTTCGTTGGAGTGACCTCGATCATCAGGTCTGAGTCGATAGCTGAAATGGCCTCCTTGCCCTTCATGCCTGATGTGGCTACATTGGCAAGGGTTCTCTCGCCCAGGATCTTCTCAGCATCGACACCATCCTCAGCAAGGACTGTGCCGGTGTGGTCTGTAACGCTTACAAGCTTGAGGTTCAGCCCCATGTCGCGGAGCAGCTTCTTCTTGCGGCTCAGGACATCGACAACGCCGTGCCCGACCACGCCAAAGCCAACCAGGGAAACCTTAACATCTCTCATACTGCCTCGGCCTCTATCGGCTCTATGACGAGCAACTTCTTCTCTCTGCCGACTTCGCGCAGGATGGTCAGAGCCTTCTGGATCTCATTCTTGCCCGTGGCCCGGATCTTGAGATAAGCAGATGAGGGCTCATTCACGCCGGGCATTGTCAGGGCCAGATCCATAACCTCAGCAAATCCTGTGGAGTCTATCCGGCTCACTGTATCTCCCAGGTCGCTGTCCAACACATGGCCGACCAGCACCACGGATACGGCCTCGATGAAGCGATCTTCACCCGCTCGCACCACCAAGATGCCGCTCTCCCTGAGCTTTGTCTTGACCTGTTCGATCTTTGACTGGTCCATCTCAACGACGAAGCGAACCGGAATCATGCCCCGAGGGGTCTTGTGGTCCCTGTGGTGGACCACGCTGATGATGTTGGCCTTATTCTCCTTCAGGGGCTGCAATGCCAGAAGCAACTGGCCTGGTATGTCCTGCAGCTCCAAATCCATGGAAAGTCGCATAGAATTCCTCATAAATTGCTGGACGTTTCCATCCGCCTGATGGGAAATAAAACTTGTGCAGTGGGGGTTGTTCGGAAGTATTAATATCAATCCTCACCCAGGAGCAGGTAGTATGCATAAAAGCCAGCATGGGAATCGGACGAAGGCGGTTTTGATACTTTCCGGTGGCGTGGATTCGACCACTTTGCTCTACAAGCTGCTCGATGATGGCCATGAAGTTCATGCTTTGACGTTCGATTATGCCCAGAGACATAAAAAGGAGATCGATTGCGCAAGAAAAATCGCATCTCTGCTAGGTGTCCCTCACAGCGTCGTAGACCTCAGCCCTCTGGCCGACCTGTTGGGAGACAGTGCACTGCTGAGCAGAAGAGAGGTGCCGAGCTGCCATTACACAGAGGAGGCTGCCAGGCAGACTATCGTTCCCAACCGCAACATGATCATGCTCTCAGTGGCTGCAGGTTACGCAGAGGCGCACCAGATTCCAGAGATCTACTATGCAGCCCACAGAAATGACTGCACCATTTATCCAGACTGCAGATCCGAGTTCGTGGAAGCATTGAAGCCTGCCATCAGGCTGGCCACTGCCTGGCATCCTGTGGAGCTGCGAGCGCCTTTCGTGAATCTGACAAAAGCTGAGATAGTGAAGCTCGGCCTGCAACTGAAGGTCCCTTACGCCCTGACGTGGTCCTGTTATAGAGGAGAAGAAGTGCCATGCCACGCGTGCCCCACGTGCATCGAGAGAGAGGAGGCATTTGCTCTTTGCGGAGCGGAGGATCCATTGGTATCTAGGTGAGATAGCAGAGCAAAGTCACAGCAAAAAGCCTTGAAAGCCGCGCTCCATCGCCCTTTGCATCTCCCGTGCCACCTCTGCCACTGCCTTCTTTCTTTGGACAGTAAACTCAAGTGTGCTCGCCGCCCGCTCAAGAGAGTACCTGTCCACATTCCATGCCAATCCCTCGTATCCAACATCCATGAGAATCAGCCCTTCAGCCGGAGCCGTTGGAGCACCGTGGTTCAGCTCCGGCCTGAGTAGATTCGAGAACCAGTCCATGCTCTTTTCGCCCGCACCCACCTTCTCCAGAGAGCCGACGATCTTTCGAACCATATTCCAGAGAAAACCATCTGCCCGGATATCGAAAACCCAAAGCCCATTCATCTCTTGGATCTCCAGCTTTTGAACAGTCCTAACTGTATCAACCTTGGCAGAGGAGAAGTTTTTGAAGTCGTGCTCGCCCAGGAGCATCTGCGCGGACGACCGCATCGCCTCCAGATCCAACCCCGGATGCCAGAGAAAGTAGCGGTACTCTCGCCACATGGCATTCCAACGGGCGGAAAAGCCAATTGGCGCCGCAGCCCATGCCCATGTCCAGATATCTCTGGGAAGACGTCCGTTGACGCATCTGGGCCTGGCCAGCTTTGCTTTATCCTCATCGATCCAAAAATCGATGACCTGGCCCAAGGCAGACACACCGCGATCGGTGCGCCCTGCGTAGCAGAAGTCACCGTGGATGACGCCTATCTGAGACAACGCCCGTCGAACCTCGGACTCGACTGTAACGCGATCAGGTTGACGCTGAAAGCCGAAGTAATCTTCACCAAGGTAAGCGAGCTTGAAGGCAATCTTCATTCTGCTCCTCTCAAGGGCAAAAAAAAGTCGCAATGCCGATTTAGCTAGAGCTCCCTTGGATCTGTGATATACCCTGTGATGGCACTAGCTCCTGCAGTGGCGGGCGACGCCAGGTAGACGAAGGCCTTGGGGCTTCCTTGCCTTCCCACGAAGTTCCTGTTGGACGTGGAGAGGCAGCGCTCGCCTGCGCCGAGCAGGCCGAAGCTTCCGCCCATGCATGGACCGCAGCAGGCGGACTCCACCATTGCTCCGGCCTCCATGAACCTCTCCACGAGTCCAGCACGGAGCGCCTTCATGTACTCCTCGCGGCTGGCGGGAACGACGATCATGCGCACGCCCTTTGCCACGGGCTCGCCCTTCATTAGCTCCGAGGCCAGCTTCAGATCCTCGAACCTACCATTGGTGCAGGAGCCGAGGAAGACCTGATCGATCCTTGTCTCTGGGACTTCGCTGATGGGCAGCACATTATCGACATTATGAGGCATCGCAATCTGTGGCTCCAGATCGGATACATTCCAGTGCTTTTGTGAGACCTGTGCATCCTCGTCTCCTCGCACGATCCATGCCTCGATGCCCGCCTCGTCCTTCACCCGGCTCTGTAGGTATTTTATGGTCGTCTCGTCTGGCTCGAATATGCCGGCCTTCGCCCCCATCTCAATTGCCATGTTGGATACTGTCATCCTCTCAGGGATGCTCATCCGAACTGCCGCCTCGCCTCGGAATTCGCAGGCCATGTAGTTGGCCCCATCCGCCCCTATATCGCCGATGATCCTGAGCACCACATCCTTAGAGGTGACATACTTCATAAGCCTCCCCTCAATCATGAGCTGCAACGTCTTTGGAACCATGAACCATAGCTTGCCTGTGGCAAAGACCGAGGACATATCAGTCGAACCGATGCCAGTTGCAAAAGCTCCCAAGGCTCCATATGTGCATGTGTGCGAGTCAGTGCCTACGACAAGGGCGCCAGGCAATACATGACCCTTCTCTGGCATGACCTGATGGCATACTCCGCTGAAGATGTCGTAGTTTAAGATGCCCTGCTCCTTGGCAAAGCTACGCAAGAAGATGTGATTTTCCGCGGCCTTAAGGCTGTCCGCAGGAACCTGATGGTCGAATAGCATCACTATCTTCGAGGGATCCCATACTCTGGCATCCCTGCCAGCGATCTCATAAAATCCCTTGACCGCCAGCGGGCCGGTGATGTCGTGGATCATGGCACAGTCGATGCCGGCCATCACGAACTCACCAGCATGCGCCTCTTTCTTTGTAGCTCTTGAGAATATCTTCTCAGACAGGGTTTGGCCACTCATGGCATCGCCAATTTCATCCATGATAAATAAATCTTGACATTGCGATCCATCTCAAAGCCTTTAAATAAAGTCAATTGAATCAACGATGTACACAAGATCGCATCATAGCCGAAAGATGGAGTGTTCCAGATGAAGATCAAGTACTTGCTCGACGAGGAAGATATCCCCAAAAAGTGGTATAACGTAGCTGCCGATATGCCCACACCCCTGGACCCGCCCCTCCATCCAGGAACTTTGCAGCCTCTCAATCCACAGGACATGGAGATGATCTTTCCCAAGGCGCTCATCAAGCAGGAGATGAGCACCGATCGCTGGATAGACATCCCGAAGGAGGTCCGCGATATATACAGGCTCTGGAGGCCAACTCCGCTCTATCGTGCCGCCGCCCTTGAGAAGGCTCTCAAGACGCCTGCCAAGATCTACTATAAATATGAGGGCGTAAGCCCAGCGGGCAGCCACAAGCCAAATACTGCAGTCCCCCAGGCGTACTACAACATGTTTGAGGGAATCGAGAGGCTTGCAACGGAAACTGGCGCAGGACAGTGGGGGTCTGCTCTGAGCCTGGCCACCTGCCTCTTTGGCCTGAAGTGCACAGTCTACATGGTCAGATCGAGCTTTGACAGCAAGCCTTACAGGAAGAGCGCCATGCGCGTCTGGGGCGCAGAGTGCCTTTCAAGTCCTTCTGATCGGACCAATTTTGGTCGAAGGATATTGGCAGAGATGCCGGACACGCCCGGAAGCCTGGGCATCGCCATCTCGGAGGCTGTCGAGGATGCCGCCAGCCATGATGATACGAATTATGCATTGGGGTCGGTGCTCAATCATGTGCTGATCCATCAGTCCATCGAAGGCCTTGAGCTAAAGTTGCAGTTCGATCTAGCAGATGATTATCCAGATATCATGTTCGGCTGCTGTGGTGGAGGAAGCAACTTCCCGGGGATGGTCTTCCCATTCATTCCAGACAAACTTAAGGACAAGAAGGATCTGCGCATGGTAGCCTGCGAGCCCACCGCCTGCCCCACTCTGACCAAGGGCCTTTATGCCTATGACTTCGGCGACACAGCAGGCATGGCTCCAGTGATAAAGATGTACACACTTGGCCACGACTTCATCCCGCCTGGCATACACGCTGGAGGGCTGCGCTACCATGGCGACGCGCCATTGCTTTGCAGCCTGGTGCGCGACGGTCTGATCGAAGCCACGGCTTTGCAGCAAAATGAGGTCTTCCAGGCAGCCACGACCTTTGCCAGGAGCGAGGGGATAATTCCTGCTCCGGAGGCGGCTCATGCGATCAAGCCTGCCATCGACGAGGCCCTGCGCTGCCGCAAGAGCGGCGAGGCCAAGACCATCTTCATATCCCTATCAGGACACGGCCACTTCGACCTTGCGGCTTACGATCAGTTCAACGATGGAAAGCTGGTGGATTACGAGTATCCTGCAGAGCTCGTGAAACAATCCCTTGCAAAGCTCCCCAAGGTCTGATGTCAGGAAGAGCCAGGAAGATCGGCTTTCTGATCAATCCCATTGCAGGCATGGGCGGATCCGTTGGCCTGAAGGGCACTGACGGCCTGGCCGAGGCTGCGAAGGCCAGGGGAGCAAAGCCTCTGGCACATGAGCGTGCCAGGGCATGCCTGCGCCTGATGGCCGTCGAGGAGCACAACCTCTTCTTTTTCACAGCCAGTGGTGAGATGGGCGAGCGGGCGCTACAAGACTGTGGCCTGAGGCATGCCGTTGTCTACAACGCATCTGAAGAGTCGACTGCTGAAGACACACGATCGGCCTGCAGAGCGTTCCATAAAAGGGGCATAGATCTGCTTATGTTTTGCGGAGGCGACGGAACTGCAAGAGATGTGGCATCAGTTGCAAATCAGGTTCCAATCCTTGGCATTCCCGCAGGCGTCAAGATGCATTCAGGAGTCTTTGCCATAAGCCCTGAGGCCGCAGCTGAGCTTGCCTTAGGGTACCTCAAGGGTGATCTGAGGACCAGGGCGACTGAGATAGTGGATGTCGACGAGGAGCTCTACCGCGCAGGCGAGCTGCAGACAAAGCTCTATGCCCAGGCCCTGACGCCCTACAAACCCGTTCTCGTGCAGGAGAGGAAGAGAATCTACAGTTCTGAAAATGAGGATGAGTTCAAAGATCAGATTGCGCTCTTTGCCACTGAATTCATGAGAGATGGCTCCGCATACATCTTAGGCGCAGGAACTACCACCAGCCACATCAATGAGCTTTTGGGAATTGATAAGACCTTGCTTGGCGTGGACGTTGTGCAGGACGGAAGGCTGATCATAAAAGATGCATCCGAGAGAGATCTTCTGGACCTTCTGAGCAGGGAGAAAAAGGTCAAGGTAATACTGAGCCCGATAGGTGCGCAGGGCTTCATTCTTGGCCGAGGCAGTCAGCAGATAAGCGCTAAAGTGCTACAAAAAGCCGGGGTCGAGAACCTTATAATAGTATCAACGCCCCACAAGCTGGCTGAGCTGCAAAACCTACTGGTGGACACAGGCGACAGAGAGCTTGACAGGATCCTATCTGGACGAAGGCAAGTTGTTACAGGTTACCGAACCGCCCAGCTAAAAGATGTAAAAGCCGCGAGGGAGATAGGATGATCATCTGAGGAGATTTTGTACCATACATTTATACTATTTGAGGATACAACGAAGTAACATGAATTTACTAGCACTCATCCCAGTCTTGATTTTAGTCCAAGCATCTTATTTTGATATGCAAGGCACCATAAAGGAGGTGGTAACTCCGACAGATATCCTAGTAGACAATAAAACCATTAAATTGGCAGACGTCGATATTTCCGGACTTACCAATGGCCAATACATCTATTTGATGAACGATATAAAACCATGGCTCACCGGAAAGGATGTATTTGTCAAGGGCAGCTACGTCTATTTCGATTTGCAGGGCAGCTATAACTCCGTGAGCATCAATGAGATGATACAAAAAGAGATAGAAAATATAAAAGAGAACTGGCCGTACTGCTGTTATAGAATCAGATGAAGATTATTACTACTGTTTTATATTA
>MVQH01000038.1 GCA_002067755.1 Methanosaeta sp. PtaB.Bin018 | reverse complement strand
AGCTGCACCGGCCATGCCTACAAGGGCCATGGCGATAATCACCAAAACAGCTATCTGCTTTCTCATTTCTTTCCCACCTCCTTAGTTTACCACAATGCCCAAGGCCCAAGCAATTCAATGCCCAAGGCCCCAAGGCAACACTCCGGCGAGGACGCCTGACCTAATGATCCACAGAAGCTTTACCACAGGCAAAGCAACTGCCTAACGAAGCCCGTGTTGCATCAAAGCATACACAAGGCCTCCTGGCCCGCCCCCGACGGCATGGAGTACCTGATCCACATGCTTCTTGGCTAGATATTTGTGTCTTTTGCTCAGGCACAAGGTCCCTTCACGAGTTTAATGGAATATAAATGTGACGAGCATTGCAATCCAATGATCGATGTCCACAATCTCCGCCTCTGCGACCATGTGAATCGCATGCCCAATAGCGATCAAGCTTCGTCGCGAAATGGCATGCGAGATGGAGACCTTGCAGGCCGAAAATAAGGCACTATGCTACGATCTCAAGCAGAAGGGATAGCTTTAGAGCGCTACTAGGCCTAACTGAAGCGCTACCGTGCGCAGCCCTTCTAGGTAGCTGCATTCCAATGATCCATCCAGGGCGAAGCCGATGGTCAGCAAAAGCAGATAGGATCTCACATAGCGTTCATGATGTGAACGACAGAAAGATGGTGTAGAGTTTTTTTGGCTATTAATATTAAGAAGTAAGATTGATAGATATATTCATATATGTAAGGTATTAATATAGCATAAGGTGTTTAACGTGAGAGCAGTTTTAATACTATCCCTGCTCCTGATTGGAGCGGTGAGCATGAACGCAAGCGCGCATGGTATCTGGGTGGAGGTAGACGATCTGGTAGACGTTGGCGAGAGCCAGGATGCTTATGTCTTCTACGGCCATGGACACGACCCGGCATCGTTTGCCCTTCCAGCCATGAATCAAACATATCTGATGACTCCCGATGGCCAGAAAATTCTCACGAAGATGGACAAGGAGGTCGGAAAATGGTTCGTCGGATATGGCCAGGTGGGAGACGTTGGCGTCAGTCCTCTGACAACTTTTTGGCCGGGCAACTACGTCTACGTAGCACAGCGCGCTCCATCTTACAGCAACACAACCCTCAGGCTTACATACAGCGCTGCAGAGGCCGTTATTAATGCTGGCGACGACAACTCTAGCAGCTTCAAGTCCGGCCTGCCGGTTGAGATTACTCCTGATAAGCCCCTCTATCGGATAAAGAACAAAGAGAATGTCACCTTCAGCATCAAGTACAACGGTCAGCAGGTCAACGCCTCCTACTCCGCCTTCCCGCAGATGACTGATACGAAGGTTCAGAAGGGATTTACTGGCGACAAGGACTCTTTCGTGATTAACTTCAACCAGACGGGCCTGTGGCTTCTCACTTGCTACTACGATATAAAAGGCGATGGCAAGTGGACTGCGACCTACGACTCCAGCAGCAGGGCCTTCAAGACAGGAGATGTAGTTGCATACAATACCACCAGATACTCCACAGTTCTATCAGTCTGGGTAAGGAAGTAATCGCTAATTGGAGGCCTAAATTATCTTTTTTATGCAATCTGTTAAATAAACAATCAGGTCATGCCAAGGCGTTCTTTTATGGCCCGGACATCTGCTTGGATCTGCTGGATTTGCATCGCAAACCCCGGTTGGATGTCCTCCCTCAGGCCCTTAATCTCGGCCAGCGTCATATCAGAGGTTTTCCTCACAGCCTTGATGTCATCTCTTATGTCGATAAGTAGCGGAATAGCCTTGTTTAGCTGGAGGGCTGAGCAGACTTGCGCATATTCGCTGGCCTTCATGACATCGCCCTCGTAGTCCTCAAAGGCTATGTTCGATACTTCCGAGTGCTCGGGCTTCTTAGTCTCTACCAGCTTCCCGAACTCGGCGATCGTCTCTTCGTCACCTTCCACCAGGGCTATGACTTCCTGTGTTTCCCCGCTCAAACGGTTGCGGGCATGGAAACCCTTGAGCCCCAGATCTATGGCATTGCTCATCAGGAAATATCTGTAGCCTACGTCATGGACTTTTGGGCCGATGATCTTGACCTTCAGTTTCATCTCATCCGTTGTATGTATTCGTTGGCCTATATTATTTCTCCGGTAAACGTTCCTTGCTAAGATAAGAGTTAATTTTATGACATTTTTGAGGTACGAGGAGGTAGGGCCAACCACCACAGGGCGAGCGAGGTGCTAGCAGCCTGCAAATGCTAACCACCCAGGAAGGAGATAGAGGCAGCATAAAAATGAGCAAGTATCAGGTCCCAGGCCTCTTGCCTACTAGGTAATATATGCTCCGGCCGGGATTTGAACCCGAGTCTTCGGCTCGAAAGGCCGAAATGATTGGCCGGACTACACTACCGGAGCACGAATCCCTTGCAGAATATCTGGCGTTTTAAGGGTTGTGATCGCCCGACCCAGTCCACATGGCGAGGCCTGATATATCTACATTTCCGGTGCGCCAAAGCAGGCACAAAAATAGTCCCGGGCGGATTCGAACCGCCGTCGCGGGCTCCAAAGGCCCTCAGGATTGACCGCTACCCCACGGGACTGTGCAATCTCCTCAAGCCGCATTTCGAGGCGGAAAGATGTTATCCTAATAAGATATATATGGCCTTTCCCGGAGGAGCGAAGAGATGAAGCTGCTCGCAAAGGCACACATTAGCCAGCGCAGGCTCATAGAGATCTTAAGGGTAATCGATAGCGCTGATAAGCCCGTAGGCGCAAGGGCGATCTCCGATTCGCTCAGCAACCGCGGCTATGATCTTGGTGAGCGGGCAGTGCGCTACAATCTCAAGATACTAGACGAGCTGGGATTCACAAAGAAGCAGGGATACAGCGGTCGAGTTCTCACTGCATTGGGCTCTCGCGAGCTGAACGATGCCCTGGTGGATGACAGGATTGGATTCGTTAACACCAGGATTGAAGAGTACATGTTCAAGGCCAGCTTTGACCCTGACACATCTAGAGGGGATGTCATCGCCAATACAAGTATCATAGATAAAGCGGACTCTGAGAGGGTCTTCGAGATCTTGGGCAGGGCTTTCGATGCTGGTTACACCATAAGCCGACGCGTCCTTATCCTGGAGGAGGGGGATTGTCTCTCCTCCCTGGAAATACCAGCCGGGTCCTTGGGAGTTGCCACGCTCTGCAGCATCACCATAGATGGTATCCTCATGAAGAGGGGCATTCCAGTCAATACCAGCTTTGCGGGGGTGATGGAGATTCGAAGGGGGCAGCCCACCCAGTTCACAGATCTCATCGCCTACGCGGGCTCGTCTCTCGATCCAATGAAGGTTTTTATGGGCCGCAAGGTTGCGCGTGTGATGGATGCAATCGAAGGAGGCCATGGCCTGGTGCTGGCCAATGTGAGAGAGGTGCCCATCGCGGCAGCTTCACAGGCAGCCAATCTCCTGGAGCAGTCGAATAGCCTTGGTCTTGGAGGATTCATTACCGTTGGCGATCCCGGAAAGCCAGTTATGGGGTGTCCAGTTGGCTCGGGGAAGATCGGCATTGCCTTCTGTGCAGGTGTCAATGGCCCCGTGGCCGCAGAGGAGATGGGTGTGAAGATCAAGACCAGTCCGATATCTATGCTGATAGATTACTCCAGGACCACGAGCCTGAAGTGATGTCAAGATAAGATTTTATAGGGCATCGATCTCAAGAGTTACCAGTTTACGTTTACACATGAGGAACGAAGATGGATTTTAGAGTCGTAGTCTCAGATCCCAAAAGCGGTAAAGCCTATCAGGTAGAGCTTAAGGATCCAGGAGCGTCCAAGCTTCTGGGAAAGCGCATCGGCGATAAGATCGAGGGAGATATTCTGGGCATGCCAGGATATTCAGTGCAGGTTACGGGCGGCAGCGATCGCGAGGGATTTCCCATGCGCTCAGACCTTCCTGGCACTAAGCGCAGAAAGATCCTGCTCTCATCAGGAGCTGGATATCATCCAACAGCAGAAGGCAGAAAGAAGCGGATGAGCATTCACGGCAAAGAGATCGCTCCCGATATTGGGCAGATCAACGTCAAGATCGTGGAGGCTGGCACAAAGCCTGTTGAAGAGCTACTCGGAAAAGCTCCCAAAGAAGAGAAGGAATAAGTTCTGAAATATTTGTCCTGTAAACTTTTGTGCTCCTTTTCTGTGTGGTGAATGCAACCTTTAGGTTTTTCACCACCACATAACCTTACAAGGCCTGTAGGATCATGTGAAAATGAAAGACATCAGTTCTGGGACTTCCCAAACTGTGCCAGTGCTGCAGGAATTTGGGCGCGCATCACCGATTTCATCTGCTCAGGGCTCAAGGCTGCTAAAAGTGCATTCATGAGCCGATCGCTGCGCATAGCCATATCCACGATCCTCCTTATCTGTACCGACCTGTTCAGCTCTGTTCCAAATTCCTTTGCAATGCGCAATTTATACTCGTGCAGCGACAGCTCGCCCAGCATATGTCCTGCAGCAATCTCTCCAGCAATCCTACCTGCGACAACTGCTAGAGGTATCCCGCCGCCACTTGTGGCCATGACGTGCCCTGCTGCATCTCCTGCCAGAAGCATGTTGCCCAACTGAACCTCCTGCGGCGATCCGCCTGCGGGAACCAGCCCGCGCATTACTGCCAGGACCTCGCCATGACTGAGCTTATTCGAGGCTATGGGATGCTCTTTGACAAAAGAGTCCAGAAGATCTGGCAGTCTCAGGTCCCCCAGATATGCCCTTCGCACGCCAACTCCCACATTCGCAATATCATGTCCCAGTGGAATTATCCAGGCATAGCCTCCGGGCGCATAGCGTGCCGAAAAGTACATCTCAGCCGCGTCTGGATCGATGTCTACGTCCACCATCTCGTATTCCAGACAAATGCCCTGTTCTCCAACATGGTTCCCAATTGCTCTGGAGATTGTGGAGCTTGGGCCATCTGCTCCTACTATAACCTTCGGCCTAATCGATCCCGGAAAACGGCCCGACAGCCAAAGAGAGCTGTCAACAAGGTCGGCGCGCGTCGCAGGGAGGATCTGTGCGCCCGCTCGCGCCGCCCGATGAGCAAGCAAGCGATCAAAAGCGCGGCGATCCAGAACCCTGCCAGCCACTGGAAACTCCTTGGCCTTTCCAGAAGGCGAAATAATGCGCTGCAACCGCGTGCGCTGCAAGATGCAACGCTCCGGTATCTCCTGCAAGGTCTGGGGCAAGCGGGCGCGTGGAATCAGGGCCTGCAGCTCATGAGCTTCGGGCAGAAAGCCTCCGCACTGCACTGGTGTGCCAATCTCACTCTTGCGCTCGATGAGCACCACCTCGGCGCCGCAGTTAGCGGCAGTTTCAGCCGCTGTGCATCCCGCAGGACCAGCGCCGACAACAGCTATTTGAATCTCTTTGTTCATGGCCGGACCGATGCTGTCATGCCGAATTCCAGCAGAGCATCTTCGATCTCCTCATAGGCCAGGAAAAACTCATCCTTTTGCCGCTCATACTGCTCGCTTCTCGGCTCAGCCGAGATCCAGATCTGGTTCTTGTCTGCGCGCACCATCTTCACGCAGGCAAGCATATCCGCTTGAGAGAGCCGGTAAACGATATGGCTTCCAGTGGGCGTAAACCAGAGTTTGTGCATCTCTTTTAGCTTCTTTACAGTCGGCTCCCATCTCAGCTCCTCAGGCATCACAGCACCGTCAGCGCGCACGGGCACAAGATCGACGATGAGGTTGAGGTGTGCTCTTTTTCCTGATATCTTGCACTCTATGTGTGAGATGATATCCTTGTAGCGCGAGCTTTTCTTGTCCACAGGAGGAATACCACCGCCAAAGACCCTTTCAGCGACATCTGAGAAGAATGGTGCCAGGCGAATGTCTTCAGTTGGTTTGGTGGCTAAAGAGACGCCCACGAAGAAGAGAGCGCTCAATGTCAGGCCCACGAGCACTCCATGCTCAGTGAGCAAAGGCGAGATGCCATCCAGCGGATGCTTCAGCCAGAATAGCTCATATGCTATGAGCAGGATCTGCGTTCCGCCGCCAACCACAAGGGCTGCAAGGGCTCCCCATTTGGTGGCTCTCTTCCAGTAAAGCCCGCCGATGATTGGAAAGAAGTAGGATGTAGTGCCGATAACCGTGGCGATTATCACAGCGTCCATGATGCTGTTCACATTTAGCGCGATGAATGCTGAGACCGCAACCATGATTATTACCAGGACCCTGTTCACCACCAGCATCTCCTTCATGGTGGCAGTGGGCCGCAGGTGTCTTTGGATAAGGTCACGGGAGATGCAGGACGCGCCAGATGTCGCGAAGGTGTCGGTGCAGGACATGGATGCTGCAGCAAAGCCGATGGTGAGAAGCGCCAGCAATGTAGGAGATACATTGTCGCTGATGATCCTCAGGTAGAGCATCTCAGCGTCAGTCTCCCCCGCAGGCCTTGGATAAAGCACAGAAAGGCCGATGGCAGTGACCAGGCAGCAGAAATATACCAATGCCAGGAGGCCAGCTCCCAACAGGAGCCCCCGCTTCGCCGAACGCTCATCGCGAGCCGCCCAGATCTTCTGCCAGGGATCCTGCTCTGCCACCCATCCAGGCAACAGCGCAAGCTGGAAGACCAGTGCGCCCATCAGGCCTCCCATGATGAAGAGGTTCCACCAGTCCGACCCAAGGGAAGTAGACGCTGCCATCAAGGAGACTCCCTTCTGAGCAGTCAGTCCCAGGGAGAGTGCAGCAACATAGACCGCCAAGCCCGCCAGCAAAATATACTGCAGCAGATCCGTCCAGACGACAGCGCGAAAACCCCCCAAGCTGACATAGAATGCAACTGATGCGGCCATTATGGCTACGGCGAAGAATGGCTCGATGCCGAAGAATGTCCCCAGCACAAGCTTGAATCCGATGAAATCCGTTACGGAGAAGAGGATCATCATGATGGTCACAGCCACTGCAACGGGCGCTCGAACTATCGGGTCATATCTTATCTCCATTAGCTCAGGCTGGGTCAGGGCCGGAATGTTCTTGATCCTTCCAGAGATCGCGGCTATTATTATCAATCCTGCGATATTGGGGAAGACCCAGATCCATATCGACCCGACGCCGATGAGAAGAAACAGTCCGGTGGCCAAGAGAAGCGCACTCGCCGTGATCCATGCAGAAGCTGCAGAAAATCCTATTGTGATCGGGCCGAGCTCTCTTCCTGCCAGCCAGAAGTCCGTGACGGACCGCTGCCTGCGGGAGAAGTAGAGGCCGATGCCTGCCAGGGCAGCTATGTAGACCACGAGGAATGCTATGAATAGTGAATAGGCATCCATGGTTAACACATCTGGCGGCTTGGACCTTGATCTATTTAAATCATTCAATTGAGATCAGCAACTACTTAAGCGCAAAGAGGCAAGGGTCCATGCGAGGTTTTCAGATGAGGAGCGATGTCACCAAACTGGGTGCTGAGAGGACGCCTCACAGGGCTCTTTTAAAGGCCACAGGCCTTACGGACGAGGAGATCTATCGTCCCTTCATCGGAGTCGTCAACTCATTCAATGAGTTCATTCCCGGACACATTCACCTTGACCGACTGGGGCAGGCAGTGAAGGCTGGAATACGCAGCGCGGGAGGGGTGCCGTTTGAGTTTCAGACCATCGGAGTGTGCGACGGCATCGCCATGGGGCACGCTGGCATGAGGTACTCCCTTCCCAGCCGCGAGCTGATAGAGGACTCCATCGAGATCATGGTCCAAGCTCACCAGCTCGACGGCCTGGTCATGATACCTTCATGCGACAAGATCGTTCCAGGCCATCTCATGGCGGCCGGAAGGCTCAATCTGCCTGTGGTCGTTGTGACTGGCGGGCCGATGCTCCCGGGATTTGCCTGCGACAAGGAGCTTGATCTGATAAACGTCTCCGAGAGCTGGATGGCAGGAGGCGAGACCCTGCCCCTCCTTGAGGAGATGGCCTGTCCTGGAGCAGGATCGTGTGCAGGCCTCTTCACCGCAAACACCATGGCATGTCTTACCGAGGCCCTGGGCCTCAGCCTTCCTGGCTGTGCAACAACCCATGCAGTGGATGCCAGGAAGATAAGGATTGCGAAGAGGTCAGGCGCCAAGATCGTGGAACTCATCGAGAAGGGCATAACAGCAAGGGATATCGTCACTGAAAAGTCGATAGAAAACGCCATACGCGTGGATATGGCCATCGGAGGAAGCACCAACACAGTGCTTCATATGCCCGCAATTGCAGCCGAGTTCGGTCTAAACCTGGACCTGACCACGATTGACAGGCTCAGCCGAGAGACACCGCACCTGGTCAACCTCAGGCCAGGCGGGCCTTACCACATGATCGATCTGGACAGGGCAGGTGGCATACCAGCGGTGATGAGCAGGATCTCGGAGAAGCTGAACCTCGATGCCATGACCGTCACTGCTCGAACCCTCGGCGAGGAGCTGTGCGAATTTGGGCCTGCCAATCCCAAGGCCAACGCCAGGGTGATCGCAACCCTGGATCAGCCGGTTCATTCTGAGGGCGGCATTGCCATTCTCTACGGGAGCCTGGCCCCTGAGGGCTGCGTGGTAAAGCAGACTGCTGTGTCTCCTGCCATGCTCAGGCATGAGGGACCTGCAGTGGTCTATGACTCGGAGGAGGAGTCCATGCGTGGCATAGTGGGCGGCGAGATTCGTGCAGGGGATGTGGTGATAATAAGATACGAAGGGCCGAAGGGCGGGCCGGGCATGAGAGAGACGCTGGCTCCAACCTCGGCCATCGCGGGCGCGGGCCTGAGCGAGTCAGTGGCGCTCATCACTGATGGCAGGTTCAGCGGTGGCACCAGAGGGCCGTGCATCGGACATGTCTCGCCAGAGGCGGCGGTGGGCGGCCCCATTGCTCTGGCCATGCAGGGCGACCGGATTCGCATAGACATTCCAGGTCGAAGGGTCGATCTGCTCGTCGACCCCGCTGAGCTGCAGAGGCGAGCTAAAGCTTGGAAGGAGCCCGAGCCCAAGATAAGGACCGGCGTTCTGGCTCGCTACAGGAGATCAGTGACCTCGGCCAGCAAGGGCAGCGTGCTGAGATGACGGGCATCAGATGCTTCGTGGCCGTGGAGATTCCCTCAGAGATGCGCGAAGGGATAAGGCATCTGCAAAGCCAGATCGCCACAGAAGGACTCAGGCTCGTCCGACCTGATCTGGTCCATGTCACGATGAAGTTTCTGGGAGATGTGCCTGAGGGAAGAGTGCAAATGGTGTCTGATGCCCTGTCAAAGGTCAGGGTCGCGCCATTTACAGCTCGCGTTGCGGGCATGGGCGCATTTCCAGGGCGAGCCGTTCGCGTCGTGTGGCTCGGCCTGGAGGGGAACTTTGTGGAGCTTTATGAGAAGATAGAAGAGGCGCTAAGCCCATTGGGCTTTGAGCGAGAGGCTCGGGGCTTCAGCCCTCATGTGACGCTGGGCCGCGTGGGCAGGCCAAACCAGGAGACGAGCAGGCTGCTGGCAGCAAAGATCTCCAGCCTGGCGGACGCTGACATGGGCAGATTCACAGTGGACCGATTCTATCTCAAGAAGAGCACACTGACACGCGGGGGGCCCATTTACGACAACCTGGCCCAGTTCCCTCTCTGAAATTCAAGAGCAGGTGCTGAAGAGGGTCAGGCCCAGTCAAGATGACAGGGCACGATTGCATGAGATCTCTGGCTCGATCATATCTCGCATCGAGGATCTGGCAGAGGAACGCGGCCTGAAGCTGAAGGCCATGCTGGTGGGCTCTGCTGCCAGAAATACATGGCTGGCAGGCGATCATGACCTGGACATTTTCTTGGGGATGCCTTCGAATGCCGATCTTGGTTCCGCTATGGAGATCGCGAGGCTTGTGGCGCCGGATCACGAGGAGAAATACGCAGAGCATCCATATGTTCACGCCAGGGTGGATGGCTTTGAGGTCGATCTCGTTCCCTGTTACCTGGTTCCTGATGCATCCAGGCTGAGATCTGCAGTCGATCGAACTCCATTTCACACTGAGTACGTGGCTCGCAGGATTGTCGGCCTTGAGGATGACGTCTTGCTCTTAAAGCAGTTCATGAAGGGCATTGATGTCTACGGCTCTGAGCTCAAGGTTGGCGGCTTCTCCGGTTACTTGGCAGAGCTGCTAGTCTTATTCTTTGGCTCCTTTCAGCGGGTATTGCAGGCAGCTTCTAGCTGGAGGCCTGGCGAGTTCCTGGATCTGGAAGGGCTTGGAAAAGAAGAGCACGAAGAGCCCCTGGTGGTTGTGGACCCAGTGGACCCTAGAAGAAATGTAGCAGCAGCCTTGACCCTGGACAAGATGCTGCAGTTCTCAGCAGCATCGCGCTGCTTCCTGGCAGAGCCCTCATTGGACTTCTTCTTTCCAGACCCGGTGGCTCCGCTATCTGACGACGAGCTTGCAGCTCAGATAAATGAGCGCAAAAGCCTCCTGATCCTCGTGGATTTTCAGGCCCCCGCAGTGGTAGAGGATGTGCTCTTCCCGCAGCTTCGCAAGGCCGAGGAGTCTGTAAAAGCTCTTCTGGAGCGCTACGGCTTTCGTCTGCTGCGCAGCGATGTGGCATCCTATCGCGACAGAGCAGCGATTCTCATAGAGATGGAGGTCTGGGAGCTTTCCAGGGTTTGCAGGCGCTGCGGCCCGCCAGTCTGGGAGGCTGCGCACCAATCCCGTTTCTTAGCTGCACATCCTCGCCCCCTCTCCGGACCTTACATCGCGGACGGAAGGGCCCTGGTGGAGACAGCACGCAAATATACAAGGGCAGAGGATCTGCTGGCTGCCGAGATTGGGAACCTCTCATTGGGACGGCATCTCTCTTCGGCCGTTCGCTCTGGACACAATATATATGTGGGCTTTGAGCTTGCCAGCATAAAGGATGAAGACTTCAGGATATTTCTGGCCCGTTACTTTCAGGCCAGGAATCGGGTCTGCTGATCTCACTTAAAGCATTTCCAGTAGGCGCTCTGGATCTTCTTGATCTCTTCTATCCTCTGGGCCACCTTGAGATCAGTGCCCTTTATTTCAGGCACCTCTCCCTGGAACGCTCGGAGTTCGGACACTATGGCATCCGCCTGAGCCTGCAGGTTGTAGCCTCCCTCCAGAGAGGCCGCCAGCCTTCCATGGCAGCAGATATTTGCAACCTCCTTTGTCAGGCCCGCAATTGAACCGAAGCCCTCTGCCGTAAGGCGCATGCCTCCCAGGGGATCATCTTTGTGGGGGTCCTGGCCTGCGGATACCAAGACTATGTCGGGTTTGTACTCGAGAGCAATTGGATAGAGGATCTCCCGAAAGGCCATGAGGTAACCTTCATCGCCCGTGCCAGATGGCAGTGGGACATTCACCTTTGTCCCTTCAGCACCGTCCTCTCCAACTTCGTTTGCCCTTCCTGTGCCAGGATAGTGAGGAAACTGGTGCGTGGAGAAGTATACTACCGACTTGTCTGAATAAAAGACGGCATTTGTGCCATTGCCATGATGCACATCCCAGTCCACTATCAGCACCTTCTTTAAGCCTTTAGATTGGGCATGCTTGGCGGCTATCGCTATGTTGTTGAAGATGCAAAAGCCCATTCCGCGGCTGGGCATGGCATGGTGGCCGGGCGGCCTGACCAGGGCAAAGGCGCTATCGAACCCATTCATCACGGCATCCACTGCAGCCATGGCACCTCCAGCGGCCATGAGGGCGGCATCGTAGGACCTCCTTGAGAGGACTGTGTCGATGTCAAGATAGCCGCCGCCGTGCTCGCAGATGGCCCTCACCTGATCGATGTATCTTCTTTTGTGTATTGTGGCGACCTGCTCTGCGGTCGCAGCTTTTGGCGTGATGAATTCGACATTCAGTTTGCTCGATTTGATCTTATCCAGGATCGTCGTCAGTCGCTCCTTTTTTTCCGGGTGCCCATCGGTCTCATGCTCAAGATAAATTGGGTGATAAACAATGCCGGTTCTTGTCATATGTTCTAAAATATATCGCCTTCAGTAAAACATTTTTCCCTTATGGTCCGAGAGCTGAACGTTCGAACGAGACGTGCCAAAGTACTATCCAAAGTAATATTTATTAATTATAATCGTCCACAATCACGCGAATTAAAATAGGAGAAGGTGAGTATATCTATTTGAGCCTTGTAAAGCTCTTTGGCCGATTGTGGCTTTCGGATATGGAAAGGCCGGTCAAGCCGCAAGCTAAGGACCAAAAAAGATATAATAGGGAAATACTCTATCACTACCCTATAATCCCCTATGGGATTAGGAGGGTGATGTAGCTATATACATGTCTGAGAGACGCCAGGCGGCGATTACAATGCTGGAATTACAGTGCCAGGATATGTAGCATGGCGATCGAGGACTTTATTCAGGCAATAGTTTTAAGAATAATCAGACTGTATGCTGCAAAAAGTGATCGGAAAGGGAAAATAGGAGGTTAAAAGATGAAGAAATTGGCTGCAATTACGTTTACATCGATGATGCTGTTACTAGCAACAGCGATGGTAGTCGGCGCGGTCGATAATGTGGAGGTAAGAGGTGAAGTTCAGACAGTCGTTGACGGGACTACACCAAGCTGGACTCCACAGACGTTCGCCGGATTCTACTATGATATCGATGACGATCTCGGCAATGAGAACATCCAGATGACAATCACCAACAACAAGTTGGAAGAGCCCAATGGCGTCAAGTATACTACAACCGCCCAGGAGAACGACTTCGAGTTTGAGGACTGGGGTTGGTACAAATCCATTGGATTCCTAGGCGATAATTTCTTCGCAGGCTACTCTGAGAAGAAGCCCGTCGTGGATGGTGCAGAGATCGATCCACAGCTTTACAAGGAGTCCACCGACCGAAATCTGCTGGTCGATGAACAGCTTCTGAAAGTACTGATGGACGACGACGATGAGATGACCGTTACCTCTGGCACACCTCTCAAGTTGGAAGAGGGCTATGAGCTCGGCATCAAGTCCATTGATATCGATGGCAACAAGGTATACCTCGAGCTCTCCAAGGATGGCTCTGTAGTAGATAGCAAGGTCATATCCCCGTCCAAGGATCAGGCCACGATGTCGGACAAGACATACTACTACAAGAAGGACATTGGAGATACTAAGGACCTTGTAATCATCGGCGTTCACTTCAAGAATGCCTTCCGCGGCGCTGACCAGAACCTGGCAACCATCGATGGCGTATTCCAGGTCTCGGATACACCCACTGATGTAGAGGTCGACACTGAGTATGACAAGATGAGAATCGCCAGCGTATCCACAGATACCATCACCATGGATAACAAGGACAACTCCATAACTCTGAGCAAGAACAAGGACACCACACTGATGGCTGGTATCGGAATCAAGACCGCAGACCAGGATGATATTACCGCTGAGAACCCGCTCAGGTTCTACATCTACAAGGAGATCACCGAGCCCGGCACATATGAGCTCAGGGGTCAAGTTCAGAGTGTAACCGATGGCGCTACTCCAAGCTGGACACCCAAGACGTTCGCCGGATTCTACTATGATATCGATGACGATCTCGGCAATGAGAACATCCAGATGACAATCACCAACAACAAGTTGGAAGAGCCCAATGGCGTCAAGTATACTACAACCGCCCAGGAGAACGACTTCGAGTTTGAGGACTGGGGTTGGTACAAATCCATTGGATTCCTAGGCGATAATTTCTTCGCAGGCTACTCTGAGAAGAAGCCCGTCGTGGATGGTGCAGAGATCGATCCACAGCTTTACAAGGAGTCCACCGACCGAAATCTGCTGGTCGATGAACAGCTTCTGAAAGTACTGATGGACGACGACGATGAGATGACCGTTACCTCTGGCACACCTCTCAAGTTGGAAGAGGGCTATGAGCTCGGCATCAAGTCCATTGATATCGATGGCAACAAGGTATACCTCGAGCTCTCCAAGGATGGCTCTGTAGTAGATAGCAAGGTCATATCCCCGTCCAAGGATCAGGCCACGATGTCGGACAAGACATACTACTACAAGAAGGACATTGGAGATACTAAGGACCTTGTAATCATCGGCGTTCACTTCAAGAATGCCTTCCGCGGCGCTGACCAGAACCTGGCAACCATCGATGGCGTATTCCAGGTCTCGGATACACCCTCTGATGTAGAGGTCGACACTGAGTATGACAAGATGAGAATCGCCAGCGTATCCACAGATACCATCACCATGGATAACAAGGACAACTCCATAACTCTGAGCAAGAACAAGGACACCACACTGATGGCTGGTATCGGAATCAAGACCGCAGACCAGGATGATATTACCGCTGAGAACCCGCTCAGGTTCTACATCTACAAGGCAGTAACCATCGAGGGCGCCGCTGCTGAGGCCGCCCCAGTTGCTGAGGCCGCCAAGGAGAATGTGACCGAGGCTGCCCCAGTTGCTGAGGCCGCCAAGGAGAACGTGACCGAGGCTGCCAAGACAGTCGAGGAAGCCAAGGAGAGCGTGACCGAGGCTGCCAAGACAGTTGAGGAAGCCAAGGAGAACGTGACAGAGGCTGCCAAGACTGCAGAGAAGACCGCAGAGAAGGCTGCACCAGGATTTGAGGTCCTCTTTGCCTTAACCGGCCTCCTGGCAGTTGCCTACCTCGTGCTCGGCAGAAGAGAGTAAAACTAAAAAAATGGCTGGAGGGCTTCGAGCTCTCCAGAACTAACTCTTTTTTCTGATCATCATCCGCGTGATAAACGTATTATACTTAGCAGTATTATTAATAGACAATAGGATTTCATTTTTCGCATGGGTGATGTCATGTCCAAGGAAAGCACTCGAATTGGCCAGTTCTGGAATAAGCTCGACGGCGACGTTCAGTGCAGCCTTTGCCACCAGCAATGTCGCATCAGGCCGGGCAAGAGGGGACTGTGCGGTGTCCGGGAGAACCATGAAGGAGAGCTGCAGACACTTGTT
>MVQH01000037.1 GCA_002067755.1 Methanosaeta sp. PtaB.Bin018 | reverse complement strand
GAGTTCAACCCCGCAAAATTCATGATGCTTGATGATATCACGCGTGTGCACCTCGTAGATCTGGTCTTGAGTCATGATGGATCTGAGCTGGAGCGAGAGGACGATGCCTGGGCGTCTGACTATATGTCCCCGAAGGGTTTTGGAGCTGGCAGAAGCGAAGAAGGCTCTAATGAGTCCAATAACGTCAGCACTGCTGGTGTCATCCGGATGCAAGACGGCAAGATTGTGATATCTTGAGCCACTCATATTTTCATTGGCTTTTCTAATGGTGAAAGATGTCTCTCGTTCGCATAACCAGGGAATCGGACATTCCCCTTGTGGGGTGTTTGTACTTTGGCGTAATCGACCGGGGAACCAACCTCTTGCAGATCAGGCCAAGCTGCAACTGCAACCTGAACTGTCCATTTTGCTCTGTTGATGCAGGCCCAAAGTCCAGGACCAGAGTGAACAACTACGAGGTAGAGCTGGATTATCTGGTCGAGGCAGTTGAAGAGATTGCACATTTCAAAGGGCCTGGAGTGGAGTGTCACATAGACTCGCCTGGTGAGCCCATGCTCTATCCGCAGATAACAGAGCTTGTGCAGGAGTTGAAGGCGATCGAAGAGGTGGCCGTCGTCTCCATGCAGAGCAACGGCACCATCCTCGACGAGCTGAAGATAAAAAGGCTTGAGAGGGCAGGCCTTGACAGGATCAACCTCTCAATTCACGCCCTCTCGCCCAAGCTGGCAAGGTATCTATCTGGTGTCCCCTGGTTTGATATCGAGAAGATAAAAGAGGCTGCCAGGAACATTGCAAAGAGCAGGATAGATCTGCTGGTCGCACCCGTCTACATCCCAGGCGTCAACGATGAAGAGGTCTGCAAGGTGATCGAATTCGCATTGCAAATTGGTGCGGGCAAGAGGTGGCCGCCCCTAGGCATTCAGAAGTTCGAGCACTATCGGTTGGGCAGGACGCCCGGCAAGGTAAAAGCTCAGAACTGGTGGCACTTTTATAACATCACGATGCGTGAATGGGAGAAGCAGTTCTCAACACCACTTCGCCTAAAGCCGCAGGATTTCGGCATCGTAAAGAGGCCAATGATCCCCATCACCTTTGAGAGAAAAGAGAAGGCCAGGGTGGAGATCAGGGCACCAGGATGGGTGAGCGGCGAGCAGCTGGGGGTCGCCAGGAACCGCGTCGTCTCGGTGATGGACTGCCCTGTAAAAAGTGGCAGCTTGCGAATACAGATCGTCAGCAATAAGCACAACATCTACGTCGCAGTTCCAATTTAAGCTGACCGGGCGACCCGATCGCTTTGCTCATTTATTATTTGCTCATTTACCATTCATAGGTCCCTAGACATGCGAGATAGCCTGTTGATCAGCCAGTTTGTCAAAAAGCCAGTTAGGAAGCAGACGAACATGGTGGAAAAAGTCCTGCTCTGTGAGTTGGCATTGAAGGCTATCAGGCCGGAGCTGAAGAGCAGATAAGCCATGTAACCGAATATCAGGCTTAGCAGTGGTATGGCCATATACCACAACCTCTTGTATCTGGTCACCATGCCATCCCTGCGCAGATCATCGGCCACGCCAGTCAGGATCTGGGCTGAGGAGCCAAGGCCGGCGAAGAAGGCGGACCAGAGTGGAACATCAAGGATGCTGGCTTGTGCATACCGATAGATCAGATAGCCGAAGAGGAATATGGACAGGGTTCCGAAGATGACTGCGTAAAGGCCGTAGAGCTTGAAGAAGTAGGAGAGCGTCCGCAAGCTATGGAACCTCGAGCCTTTTATCTGAAACTTGGCCCCGTTGATCGCACTTGTAAGCTCATACTTTGCTCTGTCGTAGTAAAGATAAGCATCTGCGATGTTTTCTTTATTGAACTCCTTCAGGGCGAGTATATAAAAGTCATAGCTCTCTTTTATGTCGATGGAACTCCTGTGAGCTGCCTGAAGCATGCGATCCAGTCTCTTGAGGTTTGCCTCTACCTCCGATCCGGATTCTGGGATAGAACATACTTGGGAGTTCACATCAGATTACTTGCTAAATTAGTATATATAGTTTTTGTTGTTGAAGTTCTTATACAGTAATAAAATAATTTTATTAATCTTGAACTGAAATAGCACAAAGTTTTAAATTAAATGAGATATAGCTGAAAATAGCGCAAAGAACGCCTCCTGATCAGCGCTAACTCAATCGCACAGTTCAGCGAAGAGCCTTTTTAAGATCCTCAATTTCAAGGATGCTTTGTGCACGATGCCTCCATCAACAAACGACACAATCGCATTTTCAGTGATCCTGATCTGATTAATCTCCCTAATCATGCTCTCTGCAATTAAACAGCATTCGTCAATGGCAGAATTCGAAGAGTTACTATTATCTTTAATAATTTCCTTCATAAGTATGACTTACATCTATTCATTAAAAAATTTTTCTGTCATACATACAATTCAAATCTACTTATCATGATATGACAAAAAGATCAAATATTTTTCATGCGCTCTTATTTTATGCGCTCTTATCATCATCTGTAGTTTGCCTTTGTGCAGTCTACATTAAATATATTTATATACCTTCATTGCATAATTTGGTTGGAGAAAATAAATGAAGGAAAAATAGATTGGTGAAGGAAAATAGATTGGTGAAGGAAAAATAGATTGGTGAAGGAAAATAGATTGGTGAAGGAAAATAGATTGGTGAAGGAAAATAGATTGGTGAAGGAAAATAGATTGGTGAAGGAAAATAGATTGGTGAAGGAAAATAGATTGGTGAAGGAAAATAGATTGGTGAAGGAAAATAGATTGGCCTTGACAGGATCTCTTTGCTGGAATCTGGGCTGTCCTGCTTATGGCAAGGTAGATCAGGAGAACATCGTTCGATACTGCTGGACTGGCAAAGGCAATCGCGCTTAAAATGCAAGATCTGCGGCAGAGCTTTTGTTGAGCCTAAAGGACAATATCCTATGGGCTGCACCATAGTCCCAAAGACCTTATCATTCTCTAAAGAATAGGAGATGCTACAAGCTTCTTGTGCCTTGAAGGATGCGATTTATTAGGCCTGTCAAGACATTACGTGTCAAGACATTACGAATCGAGGTGAATGATGATCTGAGTGGGTGGCAATCCAGCACTCCTGCTATGGCAGCCAGCCTTACAGATCATATCTGGACAATTGAAGATATTATGTTGACAGTTGTGGTGCCAGAAGAGGGCAATACAAAAAGGGGACTGTTGCAATATGAAAAATAGAAATATGAGGATGAGAAATCGGACAGATGAGTAAGGATACGAGAATGACCCAAATGAGAATTAATCATTCAGAAGAGCGGTGGAGCAAATGACATCCTATAAAGAGCGGATACTGGAGGTCATCGGGGAATCTGATGTAGGTCTTACCACAGTGGATGTTGCAAAAAACGCAGGCGTTAGCAAAACCACTGTGATAAAATATCTCTCAGTGCTCAGCTCTGAGGGCAAGGTTGAGTTCGTTGAAGTGGGACCTTCTAAGCTTTGGAGGACCAGGAATTCGAGCGCGAGAAATGCTGAGGAGCGTGCGACTACAACAGAGGTCGAGCCTCTGCCCACAGTGGACATCGGCTTTTGCAATGACTCGGATAAGGTCATGTATTTTTCGTTCAGAGTCAATTCTGATCAGATTTGCACGCTCATGAAAAGAGCCAATAGATGCTATCTGTGAGGTTTCAGATCAGTACCAATTTAGGAGGGCCATTTATGCCAAATAAAGCTCAGATGTCCATACCCAGGGAGATCAAGGACTTCTTCCAGCTTGAGAGGGGCCAGACATTTCTCATAAAAGGACTGCCGGGGACTGGCAAGACGACTCTCTCCCTGGAGATCATGAACAGCCTATGCGAGGAGAAGAATGGGATGTACATATCTACCCGCATAGACCCGCGCAGGCTTTATGCAACGAATCCCTGGATAAGAGATGTCATTCCGCCCAAGAATGTGATAAATGCCACCCAAAAGAAGCTTCTTGAGAGCCTGAGCGGCATGGGCAAAGATCTGACCAACTATATGGCTGTCCTGGATTTCTTCAAAGTTTTCTTCGATGAGGCAGAGGATATGGACAACCCAATGATCGTCATCGATAGCTGGGATGCAGTACTCAATTATACAGCTCACCTCATTGGAGGGGCCCAAGCGAGCTTTGAGCAGAACATCTGCGAGTTTGCTCGCGACCTGGACACTCATCTCATCTTCGTCTCCGAGTTTGCCAATGTCATGCCCTTGGACTACATCGTGGACGGCGTTGTGACCATGGAGCAGTTCCGCCTGCCGGGCTTTGATGAAGGAAGCATGAGATGTCGCTATGTTCGCCAGATCAAACTGGACAAGCTGCGGGGGGTTGAGATCGGCCAGAAGACCTATACCACCACGCTGCACGGTGGCCGGTTCAGATTCTTTGAGCCTTACCGGGAAAATAACGATGCAAGGATTGCCAGCGACGGAGTCCGAGTTCGCGACCCTGCACAAGATAGGATCTCCACTGGCATTCCAGATCTGGATCTTGTGACAGGCGGCCTGAAGTATGGATCGTGCAACGTGCTGGAGATAGATCATGGCGTTGGCAAGAGATACTACCAGATCCTGACAGCTCTGGCCTCCAACGCCATTAAAAATGGGCGTGGAGTCTTCATCCTTCCAAGCATCGGCTACCAGCTCAGCTCTCGCGACATATTTGTGCCCACAAATGTCATAGTCTCTCAGCCGGGAGGAGAGGATCCAGCGAACTGGGGAGTGGAGCAGCTGGAGAAGTGGGACGTTTTGCGCAAGCGTACAGGCAGGCCGATCCTGAACATCATCGGCCTTGATGCAATCGAATTTACCTTCGGCTACAGAGAAGTCCTCAATTTAGCAAACCTCATGATCCGCAACTGGAAGGAGACAAACGACGTAAATGTGCTAGTAGTTAAAAGCGGCCAGGAGAGCACGAATATGATCATACACACAGCCGATACATATCTCCTGGTCAACGAGCTGAACGGGGGACTATGCCTTTACGGTGTAATACCCAGGACCGAGCCGTACAACATGCTGCTGGAGGACAGCAACATGATTAGCCTGACGCCTATTGTCTAAGCTTTAGCCAAGCTCTTGGCCCCGCGGGCGATTTTCGCTGCAGCTTCCCGTCTCATCATCTCCACGAACTCGCCCTGTGTGGCGTATATCAGGGTACCAGTGGGACAGGCACGCACACATGCCGGAACATCCAGATCCCTGCACCGATCGCACTTTACTGCGATCCTCACCTCCTTGTGTCTCCCGATGACTCCATAGGGACAGATCATGGCGCACATCCAGCAACCCACACACCGTTCCTCATCCCTGTCAACTATGCCTGTGATGGGGTCCTGGGACATGGCACCTGTGCGGCAGACTGCCACACAAGGAGCGTCCTCGCAGTGACGGCAGACCAGGGGCACCTTCTGGCCCTCGGCCATCTCAACATAAACCCGTCGAACCGGAGAGGGCCTCTCACAGACTGCATTAAAAAGGCTCTTGCTGACAGAATGCTCCACTGCGCAGGCCATCTCACATGACTTGCAGCCCATGCAGCGGTCCAGGCGTACAAATACTTCTTTCATTTTTCGCTCACAACCCCAATTTCCTACGCTGGCTGTCGATGTGCTCTATCATAAGAGATGCAGCCTTGAAGGGGTCTGGCTCCACTGCGAAGCTTGCACCAACCACGCCTTTTGCGCCTGCGGTTAGCAGCTCGGCAACAGCCTGGCTTCCAAGAACCGGCGGCACTGTGCCGAGCACTGTGAAGACCCCTGAGCCGACTACGTATGCTCCAATGGACACCGCCTTCTCGCTCATCCACTCCGGAGCTGCGCCTGCAGCAGGCAGGTCGGAGATGTCCACACCCAAAGCGTTTGCGATTGCAGCAGCAGCAACGAGGATGCGACTGATATCCACGCAAGATCCCATATGCAGCACTGGCGGAACTCCCAATGCTTTGCACACGCCCTTCAGGCCATCTCCTGCGAGATCTGCCGCCTCAGGCAGGAGCAGACCGGCCTTGGCACACGCCAGGGCATTGCAACCAGTTGTAACGACGAGCACGTTGTTTTTTATCAATTCCTTCACCAAGTTCAAGTGGCCGAAATCATGCTGCACCTTTGGGTTGTTGCAGCCTACCACAGCCCCAATGCCACGAATGGCACCGCTCTTGATTGCGCCAAGCAGGGGATCGAGCGTGCCGCCCAAAGCGCCCACGATGGCCTCAACGGAGAAGCCCACCATGCATTTGGTCTTGATGTCTGGAATATGGAGCTTGGAGGGATTTCTGTTCTGGTAGTTCAGGATCGCTGTCTTAACTATCTCTTTGGCGGTCTCAAGTGCTGTCTCCTCATGGAATTCCATGTGCTTGGCGCCTGGGAACTTGGCCTTGGGAGAGGTCGAAATGAACTTTGTATGGAAGCAACCGGCGAGCGTTCCAAGGGCTGGCATGATGCACTGTATGTCCACGACCATGGCCTCAACTGCGCCCGTCGCGACAGCCAGCTCCTGCTGCAGGAAGTTGCCAGCCACGGGGACGCCGTGGCGCATGAGCACCTCATTTCCTGTGCAGCACATGCCTGATACGTTTATGCCTACGGCTCCCTGCTTTTTGGCCAGCTCGACCATCTCTGGGTCTGACGCTGCAGCCACTATCATCTCAGAGAGCAGGGGCTCATGTCCATGAATTATTATATTAATTTTGTTCGGCTCCAGAACGCCCAGATTTGCCTCAGAGAACGTGGGGCTTGGCGTGCCGAACATCACATCCTGCAGCTCAGTGGCGATCATGGAGCCGCCCCAACCGTCGGCGAGGCTGGCGCGCAGGCCTTGCAAAATCAAGTGCACGTAATCGTTGTCCACGCCCATGTGGGTGCGATGCATGATCTCCACGATCTCCCTGTCGATGCCTCGGGGATCGATGCCAAGCTTTCTCCACAGCTCGATCCGCTTGGCAGGTGCGCGGCGAGTGAACTGAATAGGGCCCTCCTGCTTGCCAAACTCAGCCATTATGGCCTCGGCCAGGGCGATTTGGCTTTCTACATTGTACTCCTTCATTAGCCGCTCCAGCTTGGCCTTGTCCTTGACTTGATAACTTGGAGCCCTGCCCTCAGACATGAGTCTGAATGTGTGGGCCACGCCTCTTCCGTGGTCTGAGTGAGCTGCTGCACCTGCAGCAATGCTGCGAAGCAAATTGCGTGCCACTATGATGTCAGCCGTGGCTCCGCAGACCCCTTTGCTTGGTCCTTCTCCAAATGGATCTATGCGGCAAGGGCCCATGTTGCAGTTGCGACAGCAAAGCCCCAGCTCGCCAAATCCGCATTGAGGCTGTTGTCTTTCGAAGCGGTCCCATGCAGTCTCAATGCCCGCCTTCCCGGCAAGTGCGAGCATCTCCAGGCTGGCAGGATCGATGGATCTATCTTGAACGTCCTTAACCATATAAGTACCTCAGAGTACGATTCATGAGGCGATTAGTCTGCTACTATTTAATGATTATCGTTTTTATTTTAAATTTTTTTGAGAAGATTTTGGGAAATTTTAGAGAATGTTATGCCGAACACGATCCATAAATCCGATGATTGGACAAAGAAGGTCGAGTTTAATGATAATAATAGTGATTAAATAGATATATATAGCAATCGCCGGAACCACATTACCCCCTACAGATGCCAAAGGCCTGTCCCCAAACGACAGCCATAATTGGAGGGAGATGGAGGATCGAAAGTGGCATTCAAAGTCCCTGCAGAGATCGCAAAGGCTGCAATAGCCTCTGGTCGCACAAAGTGCAGTACTACATGGCAAAAGCTGCTCGTTCTAGGCTTTCTGGCCGGAGCTTACATCGCCCTCGGAGCCCTTCTGAGCGAGATCGTGGCGGGAGGTCTCTCGGGCGGCACCATAACTGCGGCAGATGGGGCCGTATGGAAGATTGCTCTTCCTGCAGGCCTTGTGAAGTTCGCAGCAGGTGCTGTCTTTCCCGTGGGTCTCATGTTGGTTGTAATAGGTGGCGCGGAGCTATTTACTGGCAACTGCATGTTTGCGCCAGTCAGCATCCTGGGCAAAGAGGCTGCATTCAAGGGCCTCGCCAAAAACTGGACATTGGTTCTCATCGGCAACTTCTTTGGCTCGATATTTCTTGCGTATTTTCTAGCTTACAAGTGTGGATTCTTCAACTCAATGCCCTGGGCAGGGTGGGCTGTGACGGTTGCCAATACCAAGTGTGGCTTGGACTTCACCACTGCTTTCCTGAGAGGCATCGGTTGCAACTGGCTGGTCTGCCTGGCCATCTGGATGGCCATAAGCGCCGAGGACATCGTCAGCAAGATAGTAGCAATCTGGTTCCCGATAATGACATTCGTCACCATCGGCTTCGAGCACAACGTAGCGAACATGTTTTTCATACCCTTGGGCGTGTTTGTCGCAAATGACGCGACCATTGCGCCAAACCTGGCGTATGCGAACATTGCTACAACAAACCTTATCGGCGGCACAGGCTGGTATAATTTCTTCATCACCAACCTCATACCTGTGACCCTTGGCAACATCGTGGGTGGGGCTCTTTTTGTGGCCGCAATCTACTGGTATGTGTACATAAAAGGGCCGTTATGTTCGTCCAAGTAGCGATATGATCGGCCTGTCTGCAAATTGTATAAGACCCATATCTGAAACACGAATCGATAGAGGCTACCTTTCAACCTGGCTTATAAGGTTTTGGTCGATGACCACGCTCTCGTCGACCGCAGAGAGCAGCTCATCATGAATTGAGCTGGGAGAGTAATACAGCACGACCAGCACGCCCGCCTCCTTCGCAGCCTCGATGGCAGGCACAAAGTCGCTGTCACCTGTAACGATGACAGCTTTTCCGATCATTCTTCCGCAGCTCAGTCGGACCAAATCCACAGCGAGAGCAATGTCCACTCTCTTTTGCACAAACTCCCCGCCCACGCAGCCCAAGCGCCCAAGCTTCACCTCAAACCTGGGCAATTTGCGCAGAGTGTAGACGAATTTATCCATGGACGCAAATCTGCGACGCTCCTCATCGGTTGGAGGAGAGCTCTGGTAGGGCATGCAGTTGTAGTAATAAGTTCTCAAGCGTTCATAATCGCCACATAAAATCTCAGAAAATCTTGCAAGATCGATCTTCGGTTTGCCAAAATCGACATCCAAGATCTTCGTCAAGTAAGCGCCATCAACGAATACAGCTGCACGATCTCCCAAAATAGCCCCACCTGCATCCATAATAAACTGCCGTCCTCCAGAACGGCAGTGGCCATTATCCCATGGTTTGCAATGGTTCAATGGTATATCTAATTTGCGTTGGATCTTATCTTCTCTCTTACATTGTATGAATCATGTAACGGCCGATGATTTTTTATCGATCTTGAGGAAATAGTACAATGAGAAGATGGGAGCAAAGGTGACTATAAGATATGAGAAGATGGAAGTCTGATCGCGGGCTTGAGGCCAGGATGTTCCTGACCATGTTTCTACTGGCCATGGTCTACCTCGTGTTTCTGGCCGTTCTGCTGGCCATGGACACCAGCCAGACAGTGGTCATACTGTTCATGGCTGGATTCATGTTCTTGCAGTATTTCTATTCTGACAAGCTGATTTTAAGCTCAATGGGCGCGAGAATTGTATCAGAGAACGAGGCCCCAGAGCTTTACCAGATGGTTTCAAGGCTGTGCGCCATTGCCGACCTGCCAATGCCAAGGATTGCGGTGGTGAATACCAGCATGCCCAATGCCTTCGCTACCGGAAGAAACCAGAAGCATGCAGTAGTGGCTGTGACCACGGGCATCATGCAGCAGCTCAACCGCAGCGAACTGGAGGCGGTAATTGCCCATGAGCTGACTCATGTGAAGAATAAAGACATGATGGTTATGACCATAGCCACATTCCTCGCGTCCATCGCTCAGATGTTCGTGCAATGGCTGCCCTTCCTTGGTGGAGGCAGCGGTCGCGACAGGGATTCAGGCAGCAACTATGCAATTCTGTTTCTGGTATCTCTGGTAGTCTGGGCTGTGAGCTTCATACTCATCAGGGCTCTCTCCAGGTATCGGGAGTTTGCTGCTGACAGAGGCTCTGCGATCATCACCGGCCAACCATCTAACCTCGCTTCTGCACTGATGAAGATCAGCGGATTTCGCGTGCCCACGCAAGACCTGAGAAGAGTGGAGGGGCCGGTTAGTGCGCTCTTCATAGTTCCTGCCATATCAGGCTCGTCCATCATGAACCTGTTCTCCACACACCCAACAACAGAGGCCAGGATTGCAGCTCTGCAGAGGATTGAGCAAGAGCTGGAGGCAGTCTGAAATGGGGTTTTGGGACTCGATCCTTGGGAAGACGAGACTCCCCGAGGCCAAAACCGATAGGCTCTTTGCCATCTCCACGGCTGCAGTGACCCTCGAGGCCAAGCTGGGGCTGAAGCCTGGCGGCTCTGCTGGGGTATGCATCAAGCCCATGGAGTCATCGAGGTACGAAGCTGCAAGAACTGAGATCGAGGATCTGCTGAAGTTAAGCTTCAAAGAGACAGGGACTGTTTACAGCATCCAGAAGGATGAGTACAATTACATTTGGGTGATTCTGAATGACCCGGATTTTGACGATTTGGTGACCAATATCCAAATGATCTGCCAGATCTTGATGGAGCAGGGTTTCGGAACCCAGCTCCTGGCAGCAGTCTACAGCTTCAGAGGAGATGGGACTGTCTACTTGATATACAACTTCAAGCTGGGGTCATACTATCCTTTTGTGCCGCGAGGCGACCAAAGGGACACATCAGTGGAATTCAGGTTGAGATCGCTGATGGAGAAGGAGCTTCCACTGGAAAAGGATGAGGCCAAGTGGTATCCCCTGTGGGGGATGCCGATTTAAAATGTCTCCAATCCAGTCCCCTCTTTAGGAGAGATGGCCATACGATATATTTAATAAGGTTTGATGTAATGACATATACCATCTAAAAAATAGGGGATGAAACAGCATGAAGGGAGTAGTAGTAGCTATAGTGCTAGCAGCTTGCCTTTTTGGATGTTGCAGCACAGGGCTGGCAACTCCGCCCATTGTACCGCCTGTACAGTACGAACAATTTTGCGAGGCCCAGAAGGTGTCTGGCACCGGCGTTATCGATGTGAGCACATCGATAGTGGACAAGAAGATAGCTCTGGAGTATTACAATGTCATGTCCGGCAACGGCGACCTGGAGCTCGACCAGGAGCATGCTTACTCACAGAATGCCGATAAATTGAAGAGGGCCATTGCTTCAGTCAACGGCGGCAATAACTCTAACCTGAATCTCTATGAGAACACCAAGATGACATACTCAGGCGCGACGCCTCTGGTAGGCGCAAAGCTTCTGAACTCTAAACAGTTTTATGGAGGGCTCGGAGCCCAGGTTCAGGAGACATTCGCGGTAAATGAGATGGAAAAAGACGAAACCTCTTTCTTCACTTCGACCACGCCCTACAATCCTGCATGCACAACACCAGAGAAACTTCTCAAGAGCCTGAAAGAGGCTGGCAGGGACACAGATAAGGTTGCATGCCTTATGGGCAACAATCCTGCACAGCTGATAGGCATGGAGACCAAGAACACATTCAACGGCACATGGGGCACCGACGCCACAATGCACAGGATCTTCTACAAGGACATCAAGGCCCACGAGATGTTCTCAGGAGTCTTCGAGGCTGAGAAGACCATCAAGTTCCACGACAGCCCTGTAGAGGAGCGGGATCGACCTGTATGCGATGGCATAGATTGCTAAAAAGAACAATCTATAAAGATCGAATTTAGGAGGTCAGACGATGAATAAGGCAACGCTAATACTGGTTGCAGTGGGACTGCTCGCGTGCGCTGCTGCAGTTCAGGCCACATCTCCGGCGGATTTTTGCGGAAAAGGGGCATTTGATAAG
>MVQH01000036.1 GCA_002067755.1 Methanosaeta sp. PtaB.Bin018 | reverse complement strand
GGAGCTCCTCGAGCGCTCCAACTGCTATGGCGGATCTGCCTGGGCTCAATATCATTACTCAAAAGGACCGCTGGTGATCAGTGCCCGCAACCTAGGCGATTGGTTCCGCTATATGATATCGCCGGGGCATGTTGATCTAGATCTGATCTCATCCAGACGATCTGCTGGGATCGAGTCCGTTCATGTGTTAGGCGATGAGGTAGAGGTAACTTATGCAGGCCTGGGGGGTGGCGGCGTGGGAGCAACCCTCTCCCGGGCCAAGGCAGGGGATGTCCTTCGCTATAGCGTCACAGAGTGTGGCGGCGGCAGGATCGCTCGTGGAACGCTTGTTTTGCCAAGGAGAGAGCGAATGATCATTGGCGTGGATGATACCGACTCCAAGACGACTGGAGCTACCTGGACGTTGATTCATAACATCGCCACCAAGGTTGACAGTCTCGAGGCGCGCTATATCTCACATTCACTGGTCCAGCTCTTTCCAGTCCCGACAAAGACCCAAAACTGCGTCTCCACTGTGGTAGAGTTCGCATGCCTTCCCGGAAAAGCTGAGGGTATGCTAGCGAAGTTCAAGGCACTGCTCAGGAGATATTCGGTCTCAGATGAGACTGGCATGGCAGTCTTCAGGAATTTCGATCCTTCAGCTCTTATGCCCTATGCCCAAAGGTGCAGGCATGAGCGAGTTTTGTACGAGGATGCTCTTGAGGCTGCACGCGATGCAGGCGTGCAGATCATCATGGATGGCCAGGGATTGATTGGAGCCGTTGCAGCTATAGCGTACTGTGCCCAGCCAGACAGGTCCGTTGTTCCGGGGTCGCTATGAATGGCCTTGAGGCTGCGCAGTTGGCAGTTCATGATGCTGGCGTAAAAGCATTAAACTACGTTCCGGGCTATCCCATAACCGAGCTTGCCGAAGCCCTTGATGCTCAAATATCAGTCAATGAGAAGGTGGCCCTTGAGATCGCTCTAGGGGCCTCGGCCACAGGAATGCGAGCAATGGTCCTGGTCAAGCAGGTGGGAATGAACATCCTGGCCGATCCTCTGGTGATCTCAGCAACACATACAATTGGCTCAGGCATCGTGGTGATTGCAGGCGATGATCTGGGGCCCAAAGGCTCCCAGGCTGAGATGGACAGCCGGATCTTTGGGCCATTGGCCGAGCTGCCTGTGCTCGATCCCAGGAACCCGGCGGCATTGCACGGCTCAATCCTCGAGGCCTACACTCTCTCAGAGTGGCTTCGAATTCCCGTCATAGTCCGAGTAACAGCGCGCCTTCTGGCAGCCAAGTCCTCTCCCATCAGGCCCATGCCTTCGAAGGGCTCTGGCCAGGAGTTCGAGCGAATCGGCTGGGAGCTGACCGTGAGGGGCAGGTATCAGAAGCACCGTGACAGGATAGTCGCCTTTGCAGCACAGGCCTCGGAGTCCACCTCTCAGAACTGCCTGCAGGTATCAGGAGATGTTGGGATCATCGCCAGCGGTTATCCTGCTGCTCTCGCCAAAGGCCTGGGGGTGTCGACGCTCCTCGTGGGCTATGCCCATCCGCTGCCCTGGATGCTGATGCGCAGATTCATCGAGGGCCACCGCCAAATCCTAGTGGCAGAGGAGCCGGGACCATTCATAGAATCGCAGCTTCGAATCAGCCCCAAGATCAAGGGAAAGCTCACAGGCCATCTGCCCTTCGGGCCGCTGGAGCTGGAGGACATAGTCAATGCGCTGGAGATCCTTGACAAAAAGCAGGAATCGATGCCTCAGATTTACGAGAGCGCAGCAGAGCGGGGTTACCAAGGAATCTGCGAGGACTGTCCATTCAGCTCGCTGTTTGAAGCACTATCATCGGTCGACGTGCCCGTGGCCGGAGACGCAGGTTGTGCAATTCGCGCAACTCGCGAGCCTTACGAGTCGGTGGATGTGGTATACGGCCTGGGGTCGTCAATAGGCGTGGCCTCAGGCTTCCGGAAAAAGGGTGTGGCGGTGGTGGGAGACTTTGCACTTGCGCACTCGGGTTTGCAGGGACTGATCAATGCACTCTGGCAGAAGCGCGACGTGATGGTAGTGGTCCTCAAGAACGACCTGGCTGCAATGACCGGTGGCCAGGAGGTGCCGGATTTGACGCGCTTGCTGGAGGCGCTGGTGCCAACGTGTTACATCGAGCTTCCAGCTTCAAAGGATGAGATCAAGCGGCATCTCATGGCTGAGTTAGAGAGGACAGGGACATCGGCAATCGTTGCCAGGGGCAAATGTACGAAGCATAAGATCAGATGACAGAGGCGGGATAAATGGAGTACGTTCTCTACCCTAAGTCAGAGATTGATGACAGGATAAAAAGGCTTCAATCACGAATGGTTGACATGGACGGGGCCATTCTCTTCCAGTCAGTGGACGTATGCTACTTTTCAGGCACAGCTCAGGACGGACTTGTCTACATTCCCAGAGATGGGGAGCCAGTGGTGATGATGAAAAAGAGCCTGGATAGAGCCAGGCAGGAGTCTCCATTGGAGGTCCGGCCTCTCAAGAACATGAGGAACCTGAGATCTGATCTGGACGTGCCTTCAGGTGCAACCATAGGTCTTGAGATGGATGTGCTCCCCTGCAATTTCTACTTCAGGGTGTCCGGCGCCCTAAAAGGCTCCAGGTTCGTAGATGTCTCAGAGACGATCAGACACATCCGCTCAGTGAAGTCCGATTTCGAGATCGGCCTGATTCGAGAGGCTTCTAGGATTCTGCAAGACGGGTTTGCATCAATTCCCGATTATCTCGAAGAGGGTATGGCTGAGGTGGATTTGATGTGCCGCTTGGAGTCGTTTATGCGCTCCATTGGGCATCAAGGCTCTCTGCGCTTCCGCCGCTTCAACAGCATCGTTCCACTGGGGCATGTCATGTCAGGCCCGGAGGCTGCCTTCCCCAGCTTTCTGGCCTCGCCCACGGGTGGCAGAGGCACGTCCCTTCTCTGTCCCCAAGGAGCAGGATTTCGGAAGATCAAGAGACATGAGCCTATCTTCGTGGATGCTGTTGGGATCTACAATGGTTATATCGCAGACGCTACCAGGATATTCTCCATAGGCAAACTCGATGAGGAGCTGGAGGATGCCTACTATGCCGCACTGCAAGTGGAGGAAGCCCTGGCACGGGAGCTTCATCGCGGCAAGACCGGAGGGGAGCTTTTTGAGCTTTCGGAAGCCCAAGGCGCGAGATTGGGCTATAGCAACTACCTTGGCGGCCCGCCTGGCAACAAATGCGGCTTCGTGGGCCATGGGGTGGGCATGGAGCTGGATGAGTACCCTGTACTAGGTCCGCTTGATCACATGATTTTGGAGAACATGACCATCGCAATAGAGCCCAAGATGATCTATCCAGATAAGGGAGTATTGGGGATCGAAGACACCTACTTGACCACTGCGAATGGAGCTTGCAGGATGACCAAGATCCCGCAAGAGCTCTGGCAGGTGTAAATGCAGGGCTGCACCAGGTTTGCCCAGAGTTTGCCCAGAGCCTTTCTATACTTTACGTGCCTAATTGTATTACTATGATAGTAGCAGATCTCTCCACCATTCCCATGGGCACGGGAACCAGCGCTTCCAGGTACGTGAGTGCCGTTTACGATGTGTTGAAGGAATATAATGTCAAGTACGTCCCAGGACCAATGTCTACAGCATTGGAGGTCGACAGCTTCGAGCAGCTCTTTGAGATCCTCGAGAAGGCCAACAAAAAATTGGCAGGGATGGGGGTTCTGAGGATAATCACAACGGTTCGCATCGATTACCGCCTCGATAGGGATATCTCCATTGAGTCCAAACTTAGGATCAGCAAAATGTCCTAGTTCTCCCTGAATACTTTTCTTCTATCATCGTTTTGTCAGGAGATTTAAACGCGAACCTCCTTCCCATATGGTTAAATAGTTCACAGGATCTATTTGGTCTCAAAGCGGTATCTGTAATAGAGGGGTCTTGGGATGTCAGATGTAGGAGAAGAGACAACTGGGGCGATCGATCGGTCGGTGCTGGCCAGCCTCCGGCAGTTGCAAGTGAGCGGGGAACCAGACATAGTTGCAGAAGTAGGCGGTCTTTTCATCGAGCACGCGCCTGGGAAGATATCTGCAATTGAGCAAGCTGTGGAAAAGAGAGATGCAAAGGGTCTGCAAGTGGCTGCCCACGGCCTGAAGTCCAGCAGCGCTTACGTGGGAGGCATGCGTCTGTCGGCCATCTGCAAGGAGCTGGAGCAGATAGGTCGTTCCGGGGTCTTGGATGGTGCTAAAGAGAAGGCACAAATGCTGAGGGCCGAGTTTGCACTTGTCGTAGCAGGTTTGGAGGAGGAGATAAAATCTGCCAAAGGTCGATAGACCTGCCTTGGCAGAGGCTTCTGCAGTTTACACAATCTTTATATTCAATATAGTTCATAAAGGTTTGCGGGGAATGGGATGGAGTTTGAGAACTACATACTGAAAGCGTTTCTGGCAGCAGGCCTACTGTCTTTGATGATGATCGTTCTCGCAATGGGCCTCATTCAGCTCTTCCGTTACGGGCCGTCCCTTCCCATATCCATCATTCTCATACTTGCAGCTGTCACTTTTGTCCTCTCAGCATCATTTTTCGAGCGATACGAGGTTGGCTCGATCATGTGGTCGATGTTGGTGTCGCTTATCGGAACTCTGATGTTAACACTGCTCTCGGGCGGCATAATCTACACATTCTCCTCGAATGAGCAGTCATGGGAGGAGATGCTCTCAGGCCTTGCCGTCTGCATGATAGTGGCCATGACACTTCTCAATTATCTGAAACGCAGCTTGGGCGAGATCGAATACTAGGTAGAGATACTCGATCTAGGTAGAGATACTAGATAGAGTTCTAATACTTGCAGCAATACTAGCACTTTTTCAATGCCAATGACTATGGTGGACTCCTTCGGCCGGATGGTCACGGGCCTGCGCATAGCCCTAACCCACCGCTGCAACTTGAAATGCATATACTGTCATCATGAGGGTGAGTTGGAGCCAGAGAGGGAGATCCCAGCTGAGATGGTCGCAAGCATTGCCAAGGCAGCCGCAGATTTGGGTGTGCGCTCCCTCAAGTTCACAGGAGGAGAGCCGCTTCTTCGGAAGGATCTGGCAGATCTGATCTCGCAAATGCCCGATGGGCTGGAGGTCTCTTTGACCACCAACGGCATTCTCCTGGCAAGGCAGGCCCACGACCTGGCCGATGCAGGACTAGATAGGGTGAATGTGAGCCTGGATTCCCTGAGGCCCGAGACTTACAGCGCAATCACAGGCTGCAAGGAAGGCGATATGCAAAAGGTGCTGGCAGGAATAAAAGCCTCCAATGATGAAGGTCTGGCGCCCATCAAGATGAACGTGGTGGTTTTGAAGAAGAACGAGGCTGAAGTTCCTGAGATGATCGAATTTTGTAGGCAGAAGGGCCTGATACTGCAGCTTATTGAGCTTCTGGACTTAAAGGGCCTGGGCATTTCTGGTGATATCGATGGGATCGAGCGTAAATTGCAGGCAATGGCAGATTCTGTCAAAACCAGGGAGATGCACAGGCGCAAGAAGTATTTCCTGGATGGTGCTGAGGTAGAGGTCGTCCGGCCCATGGACAACACCGAGTTTTGTGCTAACTGTACAAGGCTGCGGGTGACATCTGATGGAAAGATCAAGCCATGCTTGCTCCGGAACGACAACCTGATCGAGATTGCGACATGCGATTGCGAGAAGATCAAGGATCTGCTGCTTGCGGCCAATGCGAGACGAGAGCCATATTTTACAGCAAAGTTCGATTCATCTCGAAACCAATCCTAGCGCCTGCCAATGATGTGCTCGAATCCCTTCGGCGAAATTCGTCTTCGCTCTCCTTCAACCTCCATCCAGATCCCTTCTTCTACCACTCTCCCTATAACCGTCAGGTCGCACGCTTTCCTGGCCGCCTCCAGGCCTTCGGGCTTGACTGTGAAGACCAGCTCAAAGTCTCCGCCAGCGCTCATCACGGCATTGACTGCCTCCTCCTGCCCCATCATCTCAGCGAGGCCTGGAGCTATGGGCAGCTTGTTCTCAGACACCTGGAAACCCACACGGTTCACCTCAGCAAGATCGAAGAGGGATAACGCCAGACCGTCGCTGTTGTCCATCATGGCTGTGACTGCCCGGCTTTGAGCCAGAGCCTGCCCTTCAGCCAGCCGTGGCTCCGGCTCCAGCAGCTTCTCGATGAACTTATTTTGCAGCTCTCCCCGCTTCCACGCCCACAGTCCACCACCCGCGCCTCCCAAGGTTCCGGTGGTGCACAGCAGGTCGCCCACACGCGCGCCGCGCCTTCTTAAAACCAGATCCTTCTTCACAAAGCCCAGAGCACAGCCTGTGATCGTCAGCTCCTGGTGCGAGTCAGTATCGCCCCCAATAATCAGCGTGCCAAAGTAAGCTGCGCAGTCTCCGAAGCCTGAGAACAGCTCGTCTATGAAGTAAAGATCCGACTCAGGCGGCAGGCCCGCAGCTATCAGTACGCCCGCAGGCTTCGCGCCCATGGCTGCAATGTCGCTCAGGTTCACTGCGACAGCCATCCAGCCGATCTGCCACGGCGTCATGATATCCGGAAAATCCGTCTGACGATGCAGCATGTCCGTTGTGGCGACAAGATAGCATTCGCCTGCATCGATCACAGCGCAGTCGTCGCTCTCCACACCGCCAAGGATCTCGGAGATCCTCCTTATCAGCTCTCGCTCGCCAATCATATCTCTTCCGGACACCTCTCGCCCTAGCCCATCAGAAGGCTCATAAATTTTCAGATCACAACAACAAATACAATGGCCGATTACAAGAGATTTTGTATTGCGATACTAGCTATTTTGATGCTTTTAATCCTACTGCCTGAGGCGCAAGCTGAGATCAGGGTCTGCCCGAAGGACTGCGGCAACAGCAGCATTCAGGATGCGCTGAATGCCTCTTTGCCCAATGAGACAATTGCTGTAGAGAGTGGAACATATCGCGAGGACATCTTTGTGGGCAGGCCGGTCACAATGCGGGGCGTGGATACCGGCGAAGGAAGGCCTCTCCTGGTCCCGAAAAAAGGCCGCTTGATCTTAGCGGCCCGTGGGGCTACATTGCGGGGCTTTGAGATCTCTGGACCCGAGAATCTGGATTATGGCAACTGCACCATCGAGGTCGTCCTTCCGGCTAACATCTACCTGAACGACTTTGCTGGCAGCAAGAGCGTCTGCCCGGATGTTCCAGCCTCATGGAACTCGAGCTACGCTATAAACTACCAGTTCAATAGCAGAGTGATGCGCAGCAGACTGGGCAACTACTGGGCGGATTATACAGGAGAGGATGAGAACGCAGACGGGATAGGCGACGAGCCCAAGGTCATCGACGACGTAAATATAGATTATTATCCTTTGATGCAGCCTGCGGAGGACTACAGGATATCGGGAGAGAGGGAGATAGAAATGGAGTTGATCAGGGCTAAGGTGAACGTGCCCTTCACCATATCTTTGCCGGCAAACCCCACGACTGCCTATGAATGGAATGCCGATTATGATTATTACCTCCTCAACCTGACGAGCTCTCAGTTTGAACGGATGCCCACAAGGGCCATAGGCGCAGGAGGGACGTCGGTCTTCGTCTTCACACCACTGCGCCCAGGAAAGACCACAATCCACTTCGTTTACAAAAGGTCCTGGGAGAACATCGTGGCCGACACGAGGACGATACATGTGGAGATAACTGTATAGGCAAAGAGAGATACAAAGGATGCTCATGTTCGGCATAATCTCCTTCATCGGATGGCTGATTGTGGGAGCAATCATTGGTTGGATCGCAGGAAAGGCGTGGGTGGGACACGGGTTCGGCCTTGTGGGAAACATCGTCGTCGGCATTGTGGGGTCTATGATCGGAGGGTCTCTCTTCGGATGGCTCTTCGGTACATCGGGAATCGGAGGATGGATAACTGCAATTCTCGGGGCAATCGTTTTGCTGATCATAGCGGGCATGGTCAAGGGATGATTGCGGCTAAAATCATCATAAGTCTTATGTATATGCAGTGTGTCTTCACTTTGGCTCAATGGATTTGATCGCCCCACAACGTGGTGAGCGGGCGGCGCCAGGCTGAGACCTGGGGCTGATCCAGAGGATTAAAACTTCTGGAGGACTAAACACGGCAAAAGAGAAGGCAAAAAAGGCTGAAGAGAAGCCCAAGAAGGCGGCTGAGGCAGAGGAACTCAGGCATATAGTTCGTATTTTGAATACAGACCTGGCAGGCAAGAGGCAGGTCCACATGGCTCTGACAGGCATAAAGGGCATTGGACGCAGGTGTGCCAGGATCTTTACCGATAAGGCTGGTGTGGACCCACATGCCACTTTGGGCTTGCTTTCGGACGCTGATATAGAGAAGCTCAAGAACGTCATCGAACAGGATGCCGGCAAGGTCTTGCCTGTTTGGATGGTCAACCGGCGTGGTGATATTGCTACAGGCACTGATAAACACGTGATGGGCATGGATCTGACAATGACACTTCGTGAAGACCTTGACCTGATGAAGAAGATGAGGAGCTACAAGGGCATCAGGCATGAGAGAGGCTTGCGTGTGAGGGGACAGAGGACAAGATCCACGGGCCGCACAGGTGCCATAGTTGGTGTCAGCCGAAAGAAGGAAGGAGCGCCTGCCGCAGCACCAGCGGCTACCAAGGAGTAGGTGGTAGAAGATGGGATATCCAGGCAAGAGCCGCAAGATGTACGCCCGGCCCCGCACTCCTTGGCAGGCAGAGCGCATCGCACAGGAGGTGGAGGTCGTAAAGGCCTACGGCCTTCGTAATAAGAGAGAGCTGTGGAAGGCACAGGCCTATCTCAGGAAATACAGGCAGGCCAGCCGCAGGCTGCTCGCAGCCGTCTCCACGGGTCAGGCACCTCCTGAGGCAGAGGCTATTTTAGCTCGTCTCAAGAAGCAGGGAATGCTGAAGGAAGAGGGAGATCTAGACGCTATCTTATCCATGAAGGTCAACGACGTTCTGGAGAGAAGGCTTCAGACGCAGGTTTACCGTCAGGGGCTCGCCAATTCTCTGAAGCAGGCCAGGCAGTTCATTACCCACGGGCATATCCAGATCTCCGGGCGCAGGGTTACAGTTCCGGGTTATCTGGTGAAGCGTGGAGAGGAGATGACCATTGACTATTACATGGGATCGCCCATGGCCAAGGAGGGCCATCCTGAGAGGGCATCCCGAACACCCAGGGTGGAAGGATAAAAATGGCAGAAGGAAAATGGGGCATTGCCCATATTTTTTCGTCCTTCAACAACACGCTTATTACCATCACCGATCTGACGGGGGCCGAGACGCTCGCCAAGATCTCAGGCGGAATGGTGGTAAAAGCTGCCAGGGACGAGAGTTCTCCCTATACAGCCATGCAGATGGCCATGCAGGTCGCTGAGGCTGTGAAAGACAAGGGGATTGTCGGGGTTCACGTAAAGGTACGTGCGCCAGGCGGGAATAAGCAGAGGTCTCCGGGACCAGGAGCCCAGGCAGCGATTCGCGCTTTAGCTCGCGCAGGCTTGCGGATAGGCAGAATTGAGGACGCGACGCCCATACCCCACGACGGCACAAAGCCTGCCGGCGGAAAGAGGGGTCGAAGGGTGTAAAGTTTGAAGTTGGAATTGATCGAGCTCGAGGAGGACCGCATCCGGTTCCTCCTTTGCGGCGTGTCTGCCGCTTTTGCGAATGGCATACGGCGTGCCTGCATGAGCGAAGTGCCTGTTCTGGCCATAGATGAGATCAGCCTCTACGATAATACCTCGGTGTTATTCGATGAGCAGATCGCATTGCGGCTAGGGGAGGTGCCCTTGAAGGCCGATGATTTGGATGTGTATTCCAGGCCAGAGGACTGCCAGTGTGCAGGCGCAGGCTGTCCAGGCTGCAGGGTGGATTTCATGCTATCTGCCGAGGGTCCTGGCATGGTCTACTCAAAGGACATCCAATTCGCCGACCCGGGCGTGAGGCCGGCCTTTGACAGGATACCAATAGTCGTCCTGGGCGAGGGTGAGAAGCTTGTGATCGAAGGGTTCGCCACGAAGCGCGTGGGAAAGGATCACACAAAGTGGCAGGCTGGAACGTTATGCGGCTACAAGAATCTGCCCAGCATAGAGATCGGAGATTGCGATGGGTGTGGAAGATGCGTCGAGGTATGTCCCAGGCATGTGCTCTCCATAGAAGATGGCAGGGCGAAAGCTACAAATATCCTGGAATGCTCTCTGTGCAAGCTCTGCATCGATGCGTGCGAGACGGGAGGCATCAAGCTGACGCCTGTCCTGGACTCATTCGTGCTCTCAATCGAAAGCAGTGGAGCCATGTCGGCCAAGGAGCTTGTGGCTAGAGCTGCAGAGGAGATCAAGGTCAGGGCAGAGGATTTGGACGCAAAGCTGGCAGAATTATCCTAAAGGTCGGCGCAAAGGCCGATCAAAACCCATATTCTGAGCGGGGGTTTCCAAGCCAGGTCAAAGGAGCAGGGTTGAGGGCCCTGTCACGTAGGTGTTCGCGGGTTCGAATC
>MVQH01000035.1 GCA_002067755.1 Methanosaeta sp. PtaB.Bin018 | reverse complement strand
CACAGCTGCCAACCCGAGGGCCCTGAAGGGCAGCATCTCAGCTCTGCGAGCAAGGTACCCTTTCCTGATGGTTTATGGAGGAACAGAAGAGCTTGTCAGATCTGCCTGCGAGGATCCGAACGTGGATATGCTGCTTTGCCCGTATGATGCCAGGCGGTCCATGAGCATTGCCACTGCCAGGGCTGCCATGAAGAACCAGGTGGCCATCGGCTTTGATCTGAGCCCCCTGGTGCTACTGCGCGGCAGCTCTCGCGCCCACTGGCTTGAGGCTGCTGGGCGCAACCTCCAGATGGCTCGCAAGTTCGAGCTCTCGACTATCATCACCACGCGTGCCAGGTCCCACCTGGACCTGAAAGCCCCCAGAGACCTTCTCGCGCTAGCCGAGGTTGTGGGCTTTGAGCCCGAAGAGGCGCAAGCAGCTCTGATGAGGCCTGGAAGGCTAATTGAGCTTAATCGAAGGAAGTGGCTTGGACCAGGAGTGGAGCTTCTTTGAGGACCAGGCTCCCTTCCCTTCGCTCCAGGAGAAGATACATGGCTTTTTCGCTGGAAGCGGAGGGCGAGATATCAACAGGAGAGCTGATGAAAGAGGTTCGCTCAGCTCAGCTCTCGCTCTTTGGCGACTCTGGGGCCTCCAAAAACAGGCTGAAGCTGATATCGTTCGATGGCCGGCGCGGCTTGTTGCGCTGCAGCCATGCCCACATACAGGATACAAGAGCAATTCTGGCAACGATTTACTCGATAAATGGAGTTAGGGTTTCGTTGCACTCAAAAGGGGTCTCCGGAACGATTAAAGCCGCTACAGAAAAGTATTTACCGCAACTAGGTAAGATATGTGCCGAAAGCTACAGAAGAAGAATCGAGCTGGATGATCTCTCTGGGTGTATTATTCGCACCCAAGGCCTAAAAGTCGATCTTTGCCCGGACAACCGGGATAAGGCTGAAGGATCAGATACCCGATACCTGGGTCTGACTTATTTTGATTTAAGTGGAGGACACGAGGATGCAGATGGCACCACAGATGGGTTATGATAGGGCTATTACCGTATTCAGCCCTGATGGCAGATTATTTCAAGTTGAATACGCCCGCGAGGCCGTTCGGAGAGGTACGACGGCTGTGGGCATAAAGGCAAAAGACGGCGTGGCTGTGCTGGTTGACAAAAGGATCACGAGCAGGCTCATGGAACCCAAGTCAATTGAAAAGATCTTTCAAATTGACACACACATTGGTGCCGCTACATCAGGCCTGGTGGCAGATGCCAGAGTTCTGATCGACAGGGCGAGGGTGGAGAGCCAGATCAACAGGCTGGTCTATGATGAGCCCATCGGGGTCGAGGCCCTGGCAAAGAAGATCTGCGACTTCAAGCAGCAGTACACCCAGTACGGCGGCGTCCGGCCATTTGGAACTGCTCTCTTGATCGTAGGAGCCGAGGAAGGCAGGACGCGTCTCTTTGAGACAGACCCGAGCGGAGCTCTGCTGGAATACAAGGCCACTGGAATTGGTGCTGGCCGCTCAGCGGTGATGGAGGTATTCGAGGAGAAGTACAAAGAAGACCTGCTGATGGATGAAGCCATCCTCTTGGGCCTTGAGGCGCTCTACAAGGCAGCTGAGGGCAAGGTAGAGGCGGCCACGACGGAGATAGGCATGATCAAGCTTGCCGACAAAAAGTTCTACAAGCTGACTGAGATCGAAGTAGCAGAATATGTTGACAGGATGAAGGCCCTGGTTGGTGGCAACAAAGACAAGGGAGTGAAAGGAGAGGCATAGAAGATGGTCAGACTGGATGATGCGGTTCCAGCGAGACTCAAGACCCACGGAGCTACATTCGAAGTCCTGGTGGACCCGGACGGAGCCCTCGCTCTGAAGAGAGGAGAGGCCGTCAATGTAGAAGACATCCTGGCTGTTGAGGATGTCTTCGAGAATGCCTCCCGTGGGGACCGCAGCCCCGAAGAGGACCTCCAAAAGGCCTTTGGGACGACAGATGCCCTTGCGATTGCTGGGATCATAATCAAGAAGGGTGAGATCAGCCTGACTGCAGAGCAGCGTAAACAGTTCATCGAGAACAAGCGACGTCAGGTCATTGAGATCATCGCGCGAAATGCCATCAACCCACAGACCAAGACCCCACATCCGCCGGCGAGGATCGAGCAAGCCATGTCTGAGGCACGCGTAAATATCGATCCCACAAAATCGACGGACGATCTGGTCAAGATCACAATGAAGGCCATTCGGCCGCTCATTCCCATCAGGTTTGAGGAGGTTGAGGTGGCCGTAAAGGTTCCAGCCTCATATGCCCCCAAAGCCTATGGCGAGATCGCGGCTTTTGGCAAGCTCAACAGGGAGGCCTGGCAGAACAATGGCTCCTGGATAGGCGTGGTCCAGATACCTGCGGGGATGCAGACTGATTTTTATGCCCTGATCAACCGGCTGACCAAAGGGGAAGCTGAGACGAAACTTCTTAAGCATTGAAGAACTTTGGAATGGATCGCATGGATCGCAAGGTGGTAGTACCAGGTGATCTTCTCTCTGAGGATGCCAAGAAGTCAGGGGATGGCACTTACGTCAAAGACGGCCGAGTCTACTCCCTGCTTTATGGTCTTGCGAACTACAGGGATAAGATAAATGTCATACCCTTGGCTGGGAAGTACATACCCGCGCCAGGGGATAATGTAGTGGGTGTAGTGAAGGACATAACCTTCTCTAATTGGATTGTAGACATCAATTCGCCTTACGATGGGTTGCTGCACATCTCAGAGTTTCCAAAGAGGATTGATGCACAAGAGATGTCCAAATATCTTCGCATAGGCAGCTCTATCATGACAAAGGTGAAGGATGTAGACCCAACCATGAAGGTGGAGCTTACGCTGAACGACCGGAAGCTTGGTAAAATTACGACAGGCCAGGTCATAGAGATCAGCCACACGAGAGTTCCGAGGCTGATCGGCAAGGGCGGCTCCATGATCGGCATGTTGAAGAAAGAGGTAAACTGCAACATCTTCGTTGGTCAGAATGGAAGAATATGGATCAACGGAGGAGCAGATGATATGGATCTGGCTCTGAGGACAATTCACTTGATCGAGAAGGAGGCACACACCAACGGCCTAACAGACAGGATAGTGGCCTTCCTCAAGAAGGAGAAAGGAGCCAGAAGTTGATCGATATGGATGAAAATGATATATCGTTTTTCAAAGACGGACTGCGCCTGGACGGTCGAAGGACTGATCAACTTCGGCCCATAAAGATCGAGGTGGGAGTTCTGGCCAGAGCTGATGGCTCGTGCTATATCGAGATGGGCGGAAACAAGGTCATAGCTGCGGTGTACGGGCCAAGAGAAGTACATCCAAGGCATCTGCAAGAGGTCACCAGGGCCATTGTGCGCTACAGATACAACATGGCCTCCTTCTCAGTGGAGGAGAGGAAGCGACCCGGGCCTGACAGGAGGTCCTACGAACTCTCGAAGGTGAGCCGCGAGGCTCTGGAGCCCGTGATCCTCACCAGCTATTTCCCGCGATCGGTCATAGATGTCTTTGTGGAAGTGCTTCAGGCAGATGCAGGAACCAGGACTGCCGGAATTAACGCAGCAGCGGTTGCGCTGGTCGATGCAGGGATTCCAATGAAGAGCATGATCAGTGCCTGTGCGGCAGGCAAGGTGGCAGACACAATAGTCCTGGACCCGATGAAGGAGGAGGATAACTTTGGCCAAGCGGATTTGCCAATTGCAATGACCCCCAATGGGGACATCACTCTGTTGCAGATGGACGGAAATTTGAGCCCTGACGAGTTTCATATGGCAGTGGAGATGGCCATGAAAGGCGCGAGGGACATCTATGAGATCCAGAGGAGGGCATTGGTGGAGAAATACAGCCAGCTTGAGGCCCCCACAGTTGAGGTGAAGGCTTGTGAGTAGCGTCATCTCGGAGATCAGGAAGGACTTCATTTACAACCTGATCCTCAAAGGCGAACGAGCAGACGGCCGCAACTTCGACCAGTACCGTGAGATCTCCATTGAAAGGGATGTGATCAAAAAAGCTGAAGGCAGCGCGCTGGTAAAACTGGGATCGAGCCAGGTACTCGTGGGCATAAAGATGCAGCCTGGAGAGCCCTTTCCTGATTCGCCAAACCGCGGCGTCATCATCACCAACGCCGAGCTCGTCCCCCTGGCTTCCCCCACATTCGAGCCCGGCCCGCCCAATGAGATAGGCATAGAGCTTGCACGTGTAGTGGACAGAGGCGTGCGCGAATCCAAGGCAGTGGACCTTGAAGCGCTATGCATCGTTCCCGGAAAGCAGGTCTGGATCATCTTCATCGATGTGCATATCCTGGACGACTGCGGCAACATCCTTGATGCGGCATCCCTGGGAGCCATCGCTGCGCTTCTCACTACCAAGGTGCCGGCAAGCAAATTCGGCCTTGGCGATGATTTTATACTTCCAGTGAAGGACATCCCCATAGCTACGACTGCCATTGAGTTCAACGATGTCCTGATGTTCGATCCTGATGTGGATGAGGAGACCATTGCAAACACCAAGCTCACGGTCATCACCACTGCGAACGGAGACATCTGCGGGATGCAGAAAAGCGGAACTGGTGTGTTGAAGCCTGAGCAGATCTACCGCATCGTTGATATAGCATGCGAGAAGGCAAAAGAGATCCGGGAAAAGTTTCTGGAAGCATAAACGGAAGTAATACTTATGGTTAAGCAGACTACAAAAGGAAGGAAGAGCAGGTCGGCGGCCAGGTTTGGTCCAAGATACGGTCGCAAGTCACGAAAGCTCGTCGGCGACCTGGAAGAGAAGACCAAGGCGTTGTACGACTGCCCCCAGTGTGGAAGGACGAAGGTTTACAGAGAGGGAACTGCCATCTGGAGCTGTAGCAAATGCGGCTACACCTTTGCAGGCGGCTCTTTCATCCCTGAGACATCTTTAGGCCGCTCAGTGCTACGTTCTCTCAAAAAGACCCTAGAGGTAGAGTAGAAGATGGCCTATAAGTGCACCAGATGCAAGAAGACTGTAGAGGTCGATTACGAGTATAGCGGCATACGCTGCCCGTATTGCGGCCATCGAATCCTGATGAAGGAGCGGCCCACTACAGTCAAGAGGATGTTGGCCATCTGATGCTGGTCACCACCTCGCGAGACCCGTCAGCGAAGGCCAGGCGGCTCGGAAAGGCTCTGGCCTCATTCCTCTCAGTTCCTTATGCTAACAGAGGAAAACAGAGCCTGACAGAAGATGAAACCTGGCTGGTGGTGGTTGAGGATCATGGCAATCCCAGAGGGTTGGTCAAGCGCTCTCATGGCAAAGAGGAGCAAATGGCCTTCAAGATCGCCCAAGAGCCTCAGATGGGGCGCCTGAAGAGGCGAAAGCCTGTGGTCAGTGGCACAGGGAAGGACGCCCTGCCAGTCGCTCGGTTCTTTGAGCTGGACTGGCGAGAGGGGGCCGCAAGTGAGCTGCGCACTCTGTTAGTTGCATCCGGTCAGATCGATTTCGTGGACGAAGGCATTGTTATATTCAGGCTGAAGATATGAAGGGCTGCGCGCAGTTCATCTTTGATGCCGCCGAGCCTGAGATGATTTATAAGGCGCTCGCTCCAGAACTGGACGACGAGCTTCATAGATCCAGGGTTGAGATGGTCCTTCGCAAAGGGTCACTGGCTTTGTCGGTTCGGGGCGAGGACACAGCCTCTCTCCGGGCAGCCTTAAATACATGGATAAGGTTGGTCAAGATCGCGTTTGAGATGGTGAATATATGAGTGGTGAATTGCCTCCGCAGGTACAAAACCAGCTGGCTCAGCTACAGCAACTCCAACAACAAGCCCAGGCCGTTATGACTCAGAAGAATCAGATCGAGGTTCTGATTCGCGAGACGGAGGCGGCGTTAAAGGAGCTGGAGAAGAGCAGTGACGACGCTGTTATATACAAGAGCGTCGGCGAACTTCTCTTCAGAGCCGACAGATCGAAGCTGATGGAAGAGCTGAAAGAGAGAAAGGAGATGATGGACCTCCGCCTGAAGACCATGGCCAAGCAGGAGGAGCGCATCCAGTCTCGATTTACTCAGCTTCAAGAGCAGCTTAAGCTGACGCTCGGCCAGATGCCGCCTAAGGGCGGCTAAATCAGAAGCGGGCCCGTGGCTTAGCCAGGATATAGCACCGGGCTTCTAACCCGGGGGTCGCGGGTTCGAGTCCCGCCGGGCCCGCCTTATTATTATGAGGAGATCATGTGTGAACTTTCTGTGTATACCATCAAGGGCAAAGCCCGCGAGAAGGTGATGGACGGCGTTGTCAGGCTATTTGTTCATAATGAAAGGGTGCTGATCGAAGGCATCTTCGGCGATTCCATGGAGGTCGAGGGCAAGCTCGCCGAGGTGAATATCATCGCGCAGACTGCCGACATCATTGCAGCATAGGCGATGCAAAGGCTTTAGAACCCTCAATCATTTTTGGCAAGACTTTTCAGGGTATTTACGTTGAGGCGGCGGGTCTCATCGTCCTGAGCCCTACAGCTCGACCTGATTTGCTTTACCTCGCGGAGCGGAGAGGGCAAAGTGAGAAGGCCCCACCCTTCAGGGTGGGGATGAAAACGGAGCCCTCCCCTTATAACATGTCTATCAATAACTATTTAAGCAATTAATGCGCGCATATTAATAATGCTTAAGGCCTACAA
>MVQH01000034.1 GCA_002067755.1 Methanosaeta sp. PtaB.Bin018 | reverse complement strand
GTTTCAATCCCTGTCGGGTTTTCAAGTCCGCTGCAACGGTGGGTCAATAATGGCCCTTTTCCCTTAAAATCCTTTCTAAAAGCCCGAAAATCGACCTCCAAAAAATGAACCTTTGGCGTACCCAGCCTTTATAAAGATCGATGAAAAACTAGATCACATTCGACTTCTTTTCGGGTGTCTTCTCCCCAAGGTCCCGTATTGCCGCCACGCAGCGCTCGCAAAGCTCGTAGATGCGCACCTTGTCACCCGCTTCAATCTGCTCTTTGATCTCATTTTCCATATCAAGGCGCTGAATATCGCTGATCTCCAGTTCGAAGACGCTGTATTGTTTCCATGCGCCATAGCTTTCAAGAATCTTGAAAACGCGAGTGCGAGTGCGGTTATCGCTGATATCGTATGTGACAGTCAGCCTCATCGTTTGAACTCCAGCGGATAGTATTCCTTAAGCTCTCCGGTGATGGCTTTTCTCAACAAGATAGCCTGCATCCTAACCGCCTTGCGCCTTGAGACAGTGTACTCGAATCTGGGGTGCGTGAACTCCTCCTGCATGTAGTCGTCAAACTTCTCAAGGTAAGTCCTGAAGGCGTAGTCCTTAAGGTGGTTGTCGGCTCCGAAGTCCTCGTGCTTGAGCATTGCCTTGTTGATGAGCCGCAGCGCAAAGGCATCGCAGAATATGGGCCGGAACTCCTCCAGCAGGTCAAGCGCCAATGCTGGCCTGCCGTGCCGGTCGGCGTGCAGGATGCCGAGGAATGGATCTAGGTTGTACTGACGCAGGGCGCTCAAAACCTCGTTCTTCATCATGCTGTAAGTCAAGGAGAGCAGGGCGTTTATGTGGTCCTCCGGCGGTCTGCGTGTGCGCCGCTCAAAGGTCCATCCTTCAGCAAGGCATCCGTTCAGGAGGCCGAAGTAGATCTCCGCCGCCTCGCCCTCCATCCCCCGAAGCTCGTCCAGGTCGCGGGCCTTGGCGGTGAGATCCTCCAGCTCCGAGAGTCGCCCGTTATCCGGCACGTCCTTGCGGTTCAAAAGGGTGCGGGAGTTTCTGATCTTTCCGCGGACCATATGCCTCGCTATCCTCAGGCTCTCCCTCTCAGAGAGGGCGTACTGGCGGCGGCGAACTTCGGCGATGGTGTTCTTCTCCGGGACAAAGCTCCCCCGGTAGCGGCCATTCTGGGTGAAGTAGTTGAGGACAATGCCGTGCTCATTGGCCCTGGCAACGAAAGGCGTGGTGAAGTTGACGTTGCCGAAGATGTTGATGGTGTCCACCTGGCCCATTGGGAATGATGCCAGCTCTCCCTCATCTTTCATGTAGACTGTGATCCTCCCGCCATCAACGCCCACCTGGGAGCCCTGCTTTGTCACGTAAACAACGCTGTCGTCGAAGATGCCCTCGCTGGCTTTGGTCATTGACTTCTCGCCTCGCTCCTCTGCTTTGCTAGCATTCTCTAATGTCACCTTTTGGTTGCAATCACGTAAACCAGATCCATATACTTTCCAGCCCCTCCCTCCATGGCTTTCCGGTCGCCGATAGCATATTCATTGTCGCACTGCAGCCAGTCGTTCCAGCATTCTCTAAAGCCTTCCAGCTCCCCAACCGCTTGAAGCTCCAATCGCTCTGACTTTGACAAAAGATTTCTCCACCACTCGGGGCTTCGCAGCGTCTCAATGGCCTCCGCATTCCATGACAGGAGCATTTCAGGAGGGATGTTGTCATGGATGTCTTTTTTCAAGCCAGGAACCACGATTGCCAGCTTGCCTCCCTTTTTCAATAGCGGCGCAATTTTTTCGTCCACAAAGCCCTCCACTCTGCCAAAGTAGTGGTAGGCATCGATGCTTATGATGGCATCAAAATACTCATCTGCATAGGGCAGATCAGCTGCATCGGCATGAATCGGTATGATCCTTTGATCTATTCCAGCCTCTTTGAAGCGAGCAAAGTTTTCGCTAGCAGTAATCCACAGGTCCGTTGCAAACACCTGCACGCCAAACTCTTTGGCGAGAAAGATGGACGTAAGACCCCTGCCGCAGCCCAGATCCAGGACCCGCATTCCAGGCTTCAGCTCAAGCATCCCCGGCAGCTCGGTCAACTCCTCCAGCATCTTCATGGCATTTGGTCCCATCATGTTGTCCAAAAGAAACTGCCTGTCGTATGTCTGTGATCTTGTGTATTTCATCTCTAATGCTCCTTTTCTTCCTTTCCTTCTCTCTCCAGCATTCTCGTCTCCTCAGGCATGCAGTACTGAACGGTGCTGCACTTCTCGCACTTGTTGGGATTATCGGCGAAGTCGGGAATGCGGTCTATGGTCATGTTACGAATGGCCTCGACCACCTGCGCTACCTTCCGTCGGTGCCAGTCGGTGATTGTAATCGCGTAGCGCTCGTTTGTGCTGAAGAGGTAGATGTAGCCCATCCTCACCGGCTCGCCCAGGTAGTCCTCCAGGAGCATGCAGTAGGCGGCGAGCTGAACCTCGTCGTTATCATGGTAGGAAGAACCCCGCTTGCGTTCTATTGGCGTTAGAGTGATGCCAACGCTTTTAATGTTCTTCGACTCTAGAACATCGATTTTGCCGTGAAGGCCGAGCTTTTCAGATCGCAGATACAGCTCTCTTATCCATCCGCCTCTCCTCGATTGGCTCTGATGCTTGAGCAATCCATCTTTCAGGTAGCGATTCATCTCTATGGTGTCAAAATAATTAATATAGTAAAATCTTCTAGCACAGTAAAGGTACTGGTTTATGTCTCCGACATTGACGATCTCATCTCCTTCTCTCATGCTCCTCCTTGATCAGGCAATCGATGTAGAGGGCATCGTGCCCGAAGGCAACACTTCTTTGACCTGAATACGGATAGAGATAAAAGAAATCCCCCAAATTGAACTTTGCTTTGAGATACGAGCCGCTCATATCTATCAGCCTTGCGAAGATCTTGTACTCTGTCAGAGTGTTGTTCAAATTGGATAGCGACGGTATGTTGGGATCTGTATCTACTTTGAATCCATCCACCATGCGCGGTTTTCTTGTATGGTCAGCGGCGCTGAACATGATCCTTGTGTAATGCCCATTTGAATCCCCCTTGAACAAAACCTTCCGGGTCTCCTCACCCAAAGCTCCATGATACCAACAATAGCCCGCTGCGAACCTCTTCATCGATTCGTACCTCGGCTTCATCGTAGCATCGTAATCCTCTTTGCAAGCCTCTCTTAGCCGAAGAGCAAATCTCTGGGGTGGCATGAACTCAACGTTCCCACGCCTGAGAAGATACATCAGATCATAGAGCTTGAGCTGACAGTCAGTTGTGTCGAACATCAAGGCCTGGAACCTGTCTCCTCGATAGCTTAGCAGGCCCTCCTCCAGCCGGTATGATTCGCTGTCAAGCCACTCGTACATTTGGCCATCGATCTCCTGTTCCAGGAAGTGCTTCTCGATGAGAGCCAGAGTCCTTATCCACTCCTCACCCTGAATCGACTCGGGCATTCCCTTCTCGTGATGCTCCTCTCCTAGCTCGTCCCTCCAGGTTCCGCCCTTGATCCTCGCCTTCAAATACAGGTAAGCTTCCATTGGCGAGTAAGTCTTAGAGTAAGACGAGAGGTCGAGCCCAGATTCCAGCACCTTATCTAGTTGCTCAGCAAGCTCCCTTCTTGTTAGCCTCAAGATGCCCACCTTGGCTGAGATCCCTTTGAGGTGATCGTAAAGAACATTTGGCACAAAACAGACCGCCTCGCAGATCTCTTCCTGCGGTTTATTTCTCAAGCGTCCTATCCTCTGCAGCAACCTGCTCTTCGAATAGCCTGAGAAGACAAGGCGGTCGACGTTGAAGTCGATGCCCACCTCAACAGAGGAGTTCGAGACCAGAACATCGAAGCTCTTCAGTTTTTCAGGGGTCGCTGGATGAAGCCCGTCCACGCGCTCAACCCTCATGTTCAGGCCTGCAAGGGCGTCCTTGAGCGCATTGAATACCTCGTCCACCTCGTAGATCCCATCCAAGATGAAGACCGTCTTGGCACTCACCCCGTTCTTATGCGGCCGCCTGCAGAGATCGACGAAGTAATCCAGATCCTCTTTGATCAGCTCATAAGTCCTGTAAATCGCTCCGCTCCTCACCTCAAGCCTCAATCGAGGCAGAACAGGGCGTCCCTGGGAGCACGAGAGCGGTACGCTCCTGTCGTCGAGTACGACGACGTTCAGTCCGACCTTCTTCGCCCTATCGACGATCTGACGGTTCGGAGTGGCGCTAAGGAATACGAACTTCTTGAGATGGCTCCGTCTGTCATCGCTAATCTCATGCATCATGAAGAGCAGCATGTCGCTCTGCTTGACAGACGCAAGGTGGAACTCATCCACTACTATCATGTCCACGCTCCGGACCGCCTCGCGGATGTTGTGCTCGAAGTAGGCATCCTTCAGAGCCAGGGTGAGAATATCAGGATTAGTGAGCAGTACCAACCCGCGACCGCGCCCCTTTCGTATGATGCGATTCAAAAGCTGGCCCTTTCTGAGCCCTGACTCATCAGGGTAGAGCTTTTTCTCATCCAACAGGAGATCGCTCGTTACTGCCTGGACGTGATATTCTGAGGGGTTATATCCAAATCGCTCTATTGTACTGTCCACCTGCGTCTTCTGATCGATCACCAGGGCGTTGGTGGGATATACTGCTATGACCTTCATCCTGGCATCGAGAGCTGGCTTTAGCCATGAGATTGTCTTGCCTGAACCTGTCGGACTGTGGTTGAACAAGAAAAGAGATTCTCTGCCTTTGATCAGACGATCGCTCTCTATCTGATGTTCAAAGGCCTTGAAGCCCTTGAGATAATCCTGGTCCTTCTGTTCCAATCGCAGACCATCCAGGTCAACAATGAGATGTCCAGTGCCTTCATCTTTCATAGATTGCTTATCTCCTCATAGCTTCCCCATTTGGCTAAAGAAAGATAAGAAGCTCACCTCTAAGAGCTCACTTTCAGTGTGCCAAGAATCTTCAATCCCAGGTTGCCCAGATCATCTTCATTTGGGGTGTAGCCGTTATATCTCACCTCTGCAGCCCATTCAGGCAGGCAATACGCGGTCCCTATAGACTTTGTCTTATCAGCCCCGATGGTCAAACCCATCTGACCGACATCGTTGTATTCATGATAGGTTCCGACATAAACCCCCATGGCGCCGGCGATTATTTTGATCAGGTCCTCTGAGATCTCCTCCTGCGACCCGCCTGTTGCGATAACTGTAGGAACTATCCAAATGTCCATTGAATCATCCCAGCCAAAGCTGACATCTGCGTACAGAATCTCCGGCATGGAGGTCAGAACGCTCTCGCCTGCCATCCCAAGGCTCGTCTTATCACTGTCGCTGATGGCGTTCGCTGTTGATACGATAAAGCTAGCCAGGGCTAATATGATTAGCCAGCACTTAACGTTCATAACCTATCTCCTAAAGCAATCTTTTTGTCAGTTCCATTAAGAATTCAATGCTTTACGATCGAGCTGACGATTGTCAGGACCGGTCGGGCCTCTCTCCACAATGCTTGACTTCTTCAAAAACATGCCCAGCACCAGAGCACCTACAGCGCCGATGAACCATATGCCTAGTATCATGCCAATGCCAATAGTGGCTCCTATTGCATAGCCGGCCTCTTCATAATCGTTACCAGATGCTGGAGCGCCGGATGATAATGCCCCGATGCTGGTGACCAGAATTATGGCCATGGTCACAGTCCAGAACAGTGCGAAATACCTGAGCACGTTCCAGGAAAAACCACCCTCTCTTACCTCTCCATCGAGCAGGTAGCGCCTGGCCAGGTAAAACGGCACTGCCAGAACGCCCACAACGATCGTGGCTATGGCCCATGCCGGTGCATTGTTTCCTCTCTTCTTTGCATCCATGAACACCCAAGCGGCAATCAGGGTGTACACTAGGAAATACCATTCCAATCCCATGTTTCTACCTCCTTCATCAGGCCCTGGATGACAAAGGTCCAGGGCCATCCAAATTTTATAAAATATTTAAAATCTCTTCGATTTCAGAAACTCCAGTTTGTAGGGAAGCACAACGTCCTCCCGCCCTCTGGCCCGGGGCAAGCGTATGAACCTTCCTTTGTACCGCCCCTGGACTATCAGAGGCACAGGCCGCATCTTAACCGAGACCAGATCGCCCAATGGCACACCTTCATAGTCATAGATGCCGAAGGGATGGTTAGAGAGATACTCACCCTCCTCGATCGTGCCTTCTATTATCCTCGTCCTCACTCGAGCCTTCGATCGCTTCTTTCCAAGGCGCACATATCTTGGAATTCGTGAGGCTAGCGATGCTGCATCGTCCTCATAAGGCAGGATGAAGGCGGTAAGCAGGTTCTGCTGATCAAGAACCCTTTCCCGTCCGAACTGAGGAAGATTCTTCCCCTTGTAAGGATAACTCGGATCTTTGGCACTCCAGTTCTTCACTGCGTACTGATGGATCCTGGCATTCCACTGGCTCGTGGAATGTCCACCCAAGGTTGGCAGAGGCCCCTGTCTGCCATTCGAGGCTGAAACTCCAAGGATACGGTCCAGATATTCTCCAGCAGGCTCAGTCTTTGCTGGAGTTATGTAGAACTTCTCATAGAGCTCTGAGGTCTCTTCTACATAAAAGGGCCTGTTTCCAGAGTTTATGTACCTCCCGGCCACGAAACCGAACGCATGATACAGCGCCGTGCTCAGGATGTAGTCTCCCGTATCCACCAGATCGCCTACCTCTCTAGATGCGTAGAGGGTGCGGTCCAGAGTCTCAATGGAACATTCCACTGCCGGGAAGCTCTCACTCATTCCTATGCTCCCCTGCTCCCCTTTTTCCGGCTCTTTGTCTCCCCATTTACGCTCTGAAAGAACGCAGATGCTTTATCCTTTTGCACCTCTAAAGCTTCCTTCATGGTCTCTGCCGTGATGTGCTCCACCAGCTCCGCAACCTCGTCGTCGCCAAGTGGTTCGATGTTAAGCTTTTGGATCTCATCATCGAAGGATTTCTTGACGAGCGATTTCACCTTTTCAATGTCAAGAACAGGGCTGTAAAGCACCTTGTTCAGGTTCTCAGAGGTCGTTGGACCATTGAATGCTGCCAGACGGCGTGCCACCTCCTGAGAGAGGAACAGATTTGCAGGTCCCTCCTCCAGTCCGTAATAGATTCCCAGGATATGGTTCTCCATCCTTCCGATCCTTGAGGTCGCTGCACCATAGCGCTTGTTCATCTTAGTCACGCCCAGGACGAAGATCAGCTCCTCGAAGGTCGCATCCCTCAGAGTGACCACGCATGGGAACAAGGTCCCAGGCATTATGAAATCCGGCTCTCGAATTGCGGTTGTAGCACCCTTGGCAAATCCGTCTCCCGGAGCGTTCTGAAACTTCTCCTCAATGAGGACGCTGGAATCCCTTATGGAGTAAGCCGTGTCGTACATGACCCTGGAGGTGACTGAAATTGCTTCGTCTCTTGCAGCGCTTGCAGCGCTCCCGTAGAGCATCGACTCAGGCGAGTCCTGAGTCATCTCGTTCACGTTCATCGTATCCTGGACGTTGATGAGGTTCCTCTGCAGCTCTTTTCCCTTTCTCCTGTCGCTGCCGGTCTGCTTTCTCTTGAACATCATCACAGGCGAGTAATCTACCAGGCCATCCTCGACACTTATTCCGACGGTTGTGATATCGGCGTCCTGGCCATTTGTCGTGAAGATTGCGCTTGACTGGAGTTCTCTGAGCAGCAAAATGTGAATGTAATGCGCGCTAGGCTCGTTTATGAGATTCTCTACAAGTCCCTGTGACAGTCTCTTTTTAATGTCCTCAATGCTCATCTCATCTCCTCCTTCTCAGTCTGGCTTATCTTATCCAAATTCCTCTCCTCCCAATACTTGCGGCGTATATTCAAAGTTGCAGAATAGTAACCATCCGCAAGGTTATTTGACATCTTCTTGAGTCTGCCTGGTTTTCCCTCGCATATCCCGTTCAGGATCATCTCCACGAAATAGTCGGCGAACTCGTCTGCCTTAGCATCAAGCCCCATTCTAGCAGGGATGAACGCCTGATCGTCACCCATCCTGTCGATGGCTTTCTGGATCCGCCCGGAGACCGTCGCTTTGTAGTCGCCTTTTGAGAGATCAACTCCTCTAAGCTCAGTAATGGCCTTCACAGATTCCCTGAACAGCCTTTCAACTGAATGAGGCTTGTATCCTTTCGGCTGAGCTATCCCAAAACCAAGCTCCGCAAGATGACTTATCTTATCCGATTCCTCCATAATTGATCACCTAAACTTTGCCTTATCAAGGAAGAGTGCTTCATCGAGCAGATAATTTACGTGACCATCCGTCTCCGAAGCCCGTTGAACCATCTTCAAGAGATACGATCCTGGAAGCGCTTCATCCCTCATAACCCTTAGATACTTTGGAAACAGTGAATCCTTCAGGTCTGAACGAGTGTTATAGCCGAGGCGTATCAAAGCGCTCGCCGACTTTATAGTATCCTCCAGCCTGGAGAGCGGTATGAACTTCCCGTAAAACTCAGCCACGTGCGAGTTCACGGATTCCAGCGCCACGACCTCCTTGAAGTCCCTTCCCCGCATCGTCGTGATGGGTGACTGGCTGACCACGATCCTCATGCCAGTGTAGGCGGCTATGACCAGAGCGATGTAGACTCCGAAGAAATGAAACTCAGTGGTGTTGTCCGAGGGCTTGTAAAAGATCATGCTGGCATCTCCGATGACGTTATCGTATCCTTGGGCCATGTACTGGGCCATGCTCACGCCTTTGGAGCCCTCATCCTCATCTTTTGCAGCCAAATCCTTGATCCATGAACTATAGATATCAACATCGCCCTCGACCTCTGGAGAGCTACCGACGTACTTTGAGTCGAAGGTCCTCTCAGCGAGCGCAGCCATCCTCACCCTTGCCTCATCAGAAAATTTTGAAAGGATAGTGTTCACTAACTCCCATGACTCGGGCGTGAAGAAGTAGTCTGGAATGAAATGGAAGTAGAGCTTTTCATCGTTAGATGCTCTCCCTCTCGGCAGGTTGAAGCCATTCAGCCTGAGGACAAGCTCTACGCCGCAGGGCACACAAGCATAAATATTATCTGGCTTGGTTGTTCCCACGAATCTCCTGTTGCTGAAGTTGAACTCTAAAAATGAGACTGCCTTCGGCTTCTTCATATCATCCTGACTCTGCATAGTCCCACGGTTGCACAGATTGCACAACCTGCCGCCACTGCCGCCCTTCTGGTACTCTTTGTAAGAATCGCTGAGCTCAGACTCTTCAATCTTGGAAATAGTACCGTTTATCGATAGAGTGTCATGAAGGTATTCGATAAGCTCCCTTCGATAAAGGATTGTTCTCTCTGAGATGAAGTCGTTCCACCCATCGATGCTGGTGATTCCTGGCCAAAGCCGCTCAAAGATGTGGTCTGCGGCTATTGATGGGGACAGATTCCTTAGTTTTACTCCATCTAGCTCCTGGTCCATCACGCACTGCGCTATGGCATAGGCGTATTCCCATTTCCCTCCACCCATAAGATCTCTTGCCATCTCATCAGTCACATTCAAGAGGGATTTCTTCACATCATCGGGCACACCCCAGATCTCGCAGCTCTTGGAGAGAGCTTGCCCTTTATTTTTAATTAGCTCAGATATGAATGACTTTTGAACAGTATTAACCATTCTTGCGTATTCAACAAGCATCCTCTCCTCATGATCGGATAAACTATGATCCATTTGGGCTGCATCTATTGCTCGCTTGATGCTTGTACGCATTTCGTCGCTCAATTCGGCTTTCTTCTGGGTATGAGCAGATGTAAGCGCCTTTTCGATGTAGGCGCGAAGCATCATCCTTGGTCCACTGAAGAAGTAGTATTCATCGCTCAGCCTGTAGCAGTTGATATTTCCTTGCAGGTCAACCTTCCTGACAAGTGATGTCGCGCTGGATAGCGCAGGCGTCGATCCCTGAATGTTCTTCTCCAGGGCCTCATATACCCTCCCGATAAACTCCTCAGAGATCGCCGCCCTCTGCATCCCTTTGCCAAGATAGACGCAGCCATCCTGATAGGCCATGAGCATTATCAAGCCTTGTTCCTGGAGCACATCGGCAACGGACTTGTTGATCATCCCTGAGAGGATGCCCTTGACGTCGTCCAGCCTATGATACTGCAGGTTCAATTGATCCTTGGGCGAGTCTTGTGGGAAGCCATCACGAAGCGCCGTCAGCGATCGTGCTGAGACTGCCTCCTCCGGAGACGCGCAGCTCGCCATGCTGTCCATGAGATAAAGGAAGGGCTCCAAGTCCATGAAGCGTGATGTGCGTGCGCCAGAGCGAGAGAACCTGCTCTTGTGGAGGGCGACTGCGACTGATAAGTAATCCTCATCCTTCAGGCCTGGTGCAAAGTCCCTCAGATGCAGCTCTTCAACGAATCTTTTGACAGCAACCTCTGGTATCTCGAACTCGTTCTCCATCGAGTCGGGCATTTCAACGGCTTCTTCATCGTCCATCCACTCCTTAAACTCTAGCTTATGAAGCTCGTGTACTGCAAAGAGTGCCATGCACTCCCGGAGGCCCTGCTCATCAAGCGATATTATGTTATGTTCTTTAAGAGCATCGTTGAAACGGAGGAGAAAGAGAATGCCGTTTCGAATGTGGTTGAGCATGCTCTGATCTGTTTTTCCAAACTCGATGCTCTTTGCCGGTTTGAAGGCCATCCCCTTCTCGACGAGATGAATGTCCACAGCGTTGAGGTACTCTTCGAACAGGCCGATCGTAGGTTCGGGTCCCTCAAGAGCTTTTTTGTTCATCTTTGAATTCATATCTCTCAATCGCGCTCGATCTCTGAACATGTCCTGCAAAGCATCTGATACCATTACCTTACCTCCCCCATCGTCACCCTCACCGCCCCGCACCCCCGCGCAACCGCGCTCCCCACCCCGCTGTACTCTGCAAACCTGGATAGCGCCAGGATCGCGTTCTTCACGTCCTTTGGCGCATTCTTTTCGAAGATGTACCTACACCGGCCCTGGAATCCCTGCCTGAGAATTGGCCTGGGATGGCCCTTTGTCTTGTCAAACACAGTGTTCACCATAGCGCTGTGTGTCTCGTATGAAAGCGGCTCCTCCATCAGGTAGCGCGCCATCTCGTCCCTCTCAAGTGCCATCCTCAGCGCTTCAGGACAGACCGCGTTCCACTTGGCCAGGAGCGAGGAGAAGACCGCTTCTCGGTGGGGGAACATCTCCATGACCTTGGTGTTCCTGTACTGAATGCAGGCTGGAGAGCGGAAGTCGAACTCTACGTGAGAGCAGCTCTGCCCTCTCGCCCCTGCCCAGGCCACCATCTCCTCGAAGCTCTCCGTGCTGCTCGCGACCTCCTCCACCCTGAGCGCCCCCTTGTCAAGGATTATCTCCTGCTCTTGCAGAACGAGCGGCTGAATGATGGCCCGGAAGATCTCAATCTCTTTGGGATCGGTGATCCCAATATGGAAATTGTACCTGCAGGCAGGGTCTGCGACCTTGCATTTAGGCCGCTGACTTCTCCTAAATTTGCCCTCAAGAGTGCTGATCGACATAGAGCTGAGCGGTGAGTCGTGGGCGTGCTTGCTTGCAGCCTCATCGCAACCGCGCATGACGTTGAGAATCGCCGAGTAGAGCTGGTAGCCCTCGCTGTAAGGAAGCTCAAATTCCATCTGAGGCCTCGTGATCAATGTGATCTTCTGCGGCATCGAGCAGAGATTATACTCCCTCCCACTTAAACCTGTCGATTGTTGCAATAATTTCATTTTATTGCAATTATGTATTTTTAAATGCAAACCTCTGCAATGAAAAAGCATTTATGCATACAATCTTCAATGTCGGTCAATGAAGACCTACATCTCCCTCTCGGGCTTTGATGCATCTCAAATCGTCTCCTTGATAGTGAAATATGGAATCGAGGGTGGCGACCGAATAGTTCTCATCCGCCCCGAAGAGGAGAGAGACTCGCGCGGAGAGCTGACAGTTCAGGCAGTGCGGGACCTCTCCAGGCAGATCGACAGTAGAATCGATCTGCAGATTCACCGCGTCGATCACAGGGATTTCGAAGGGATGGTCGTCTCTTTGAAGGACTTGCTGGAAGGATCCGAGGGCCAGGTCTTTGCAAACCTCTCAGGCGGGCCGCGAGAGATTTTCCTGGCCTTTACAATCGCTTGCCTCTCCCATCCTTTGAAGATTTTCCGGGCAACCAACTTCAGCGACATCGAACGATGCCTCAATGAAATTGAACTTCCTAATATCGCAGCCGTTCTCGAAGAAAAGCAGAAAAGAATACTCAACGACGTTCTCGAAAGCCAGCCTACTACTATCAGTGAGATCGCCAGGCGGCTCGGCATCTCTGAGAGCACAGTCTCCCGCCAGGTAGCCAGGCTCGCAGACCTCAAGGCCCTGGAGATCTCACCGACGGGCAAGACGAAGGAGATTCGCATAACTCTGACGGGAAAGATACTTCTTTGAGGGCACTTTGTGCCTCTGCAGTCTCGTCGTACTGTCTTGCTCTTATGTAACCTGTCAACATCTTTATCTAATTCCATTACATAAGAAATACTGTGCTGCCCAAATCCATCCACGACCGCCTGCAAGAGCAGGATCTGATGGCCCTCTACGAGATAAGGGACCTTGTGGCAGGGCTTATATTGAAAAAAGAAGCGTCCCTGCAAGAGCCAACCAGGCCCGCCCGCATGGATGCGAAGCGTGAGGTCGTGGAGGAGAGGCATTCTGGCTCAATGACCTATCGCCTGGAGCGCGTCTCATGCGGCAAGAACTGCAAGGGCTGTCCTCACGGGCCTTATTGGTATGGTTACTGGCGGGAAGGTGGCAAAACTCACTCGAAGTACATCGGCAAGAATCTGAGGAAGAAAATATGAAGGGTCTTTCGATCTTGGTTGTAATTGTGCTCGCAGCTCTCCTCTGCGGTTGTATATCGCCTGAAGAGCTGCCATCCGACAAGATCAACGTCGTGACGACCATCGCCCCCCAAAAAGAGCTCATAAAATCAGTGGGCAAAGATTTTGTCAACATCACAGTACTGGTCCCTCCTGGAGCCGAGCCCCACACATTCGAGCCCACTCCCTCGCAGATGAGGGCAGTGGCAAATGCAGATCTGTACATCATGAATGGGGCGGGCCTTGAGTTCTGGATGGACAGGTTGCTGCAGGTCAATAAAAAAATGCTAGTAGTAGACACCTCCAAAGGCATAGACCTCATATGGGAGAGCGGAGGCGAGGCTGACCCTCACATCTGGCTCTCCTTGCGCAACGCAATCGTGCAGTTGGAGAACATCTACCAGGGCCTGGTGCAGGTCGACCCGGACAACAGAGATTTTTATCTCAAGAACAAAGAGGAATATGTGCAAAAGTTGCAATCCCTGGATGCTGAGCTGAATCAGAGCTTCTCCAATGCACA
>MVQH01000033.1 GCA_002067755.1 Methanosaeta sp. PtaB.Bin018 | reverse complement strand
TTGTAGGCCTTAAGCATTATTAATATGCGCGCATTAATTGCTTAAATAGTTATTGATAGACATGTTATAAGGGGATGGCTCCGTTTTCATCCCCACCCTGAAGGGTGGGGCCTTATCACTTTGCCCTCTCCGCTCCCGCGAGGTAAACGGCGAGCGCAGCCAGAATCGTCGGCACTCCTACGAGCACCCACACGGCTTCTTGCCGTCCAGAGGTCTGAATGGCAGAAGATCGAGAGATCAATGCCAGCCTGAACATTCGCTGAATTAAAAGAGCCTGTAAAGATATCAGAGCACTGAATCTATGAAACAGGAGGTCTAGAGGCAATGGAGAAGGTCACGCTCACTTGGCGTAATTGACCTGCAAGCACAGATCATGCAGCAATATTGATATAATGACAATATCCATCCATTGCAGGAGGGGTAAAGATCAAAGAAGAGATCTGGATTGAGAAGTATCGGCCCGAGAGGCTGGACGACATAGTGGGCCAGGACGAGATAGTTCGGCGTTTAAAGTCCTACGTCAAGACGAGGAACCTGCCGCACCTGCTCTTCTCCGGGCCACCTGGCGTGGGCAAGACAGCAGCTTCGATATCCATAGTCAAAGAGATCTTCGGAGATGCCTGGAAGAATAACTTCATCGAACTGAACGCCAGTGATGAGCGGGGCATAGATATAATCCGGCATAAAGTAAAGGACTTCGCACGCATGGCCCCATTGGGCGAGGCCGATTTCAAGGTTATATTCCTGGACGAGGCCGATGCCCTGACCAATGACGCTCAGAGCGCTCTTCGCCGCACCATGGAACGCTACTCTGCAACCACCAGGTTCATCCTCTCCTGCAACTACTCCTCGAAGATCATCGAGCCCATCCAGTCGCGTTGCGCAGTCTATCGATTCAAACCCCTATCTTCCGAGGCCGTTGCCAAGAGGATCAGATTCATTGCAAAGCAAGAGAAGCTTGATGTCTCGGAGGGGGGTCTCTCTGCCATAGAGTACGTGGCCGGAGGGGATATGCGAAAAGCCATCAATGCCCTGCAGGCAGCAGCTCTCTTGGGCGACAAGGTAAATGAGGAGACGATCTACCAGATCACCTCCACAGCCAGGCCTGAGGAGATAAGGGACTTCATCATGACGGCCCTCAAGGGCGATTTTGTTGGCGCAAGGAGCCTGCTGGATGATCTACTGCTCTCCCGCGGCCTCTCAGGACAGGATGTGGTGATCCAAATTCATAGAGCGATGCTGGATCTGGATATACCGGACAAGGACAAGGTCAGGCTCATCGATCGCATTGGTGAGATCGATTTTCGCATGACCGAGGGCGCAAACGAGAGGATTCAGCTCGAGGCCCTGCTGGCGTACTTCGCATTGAATGCGAAGGCAAGTTTTTAAGGCTTAGATGCTCTACACTCTCTTTTAGCGAGAGGGAGGCAGCTGCTCGCTCCCGAAGGGAATGATCTTGCCCAATGATCTTTCTTGCCTCCTGATTTTAGTCGAGGCTTTTTTGGGGACTGACAGATGCCCGCAGGCAAGGTCTTGCTCCGACGTTATGGATAAAATGTATATAACCGAGTAACAAACGCAGGGAATAGCATAGATGCAGTACACATCAAATGAGATAGTAAAAAATAATGGGGGTACAAAGATGAGATTATTTGTTCTAGCCCTTTTATTGGCTCTGGTCCTGGGCACAGCTCAGGCCGTTCCTCTGCAGGGAAGCGATGGAAACGCGACGGTCGTGCTCTTCGGGGCGACCAGGACACCTCTGGATGATGAGAATGCGACAGAGGAGATCTTAAAGGTGGATGTGGGCCTCGTGGGAGCGGAAAATGCCACCTATGAGCTTGTAGACCAGAACGATAAGACTTACTTGCCAGGCCTCTACAAGACACTGCAGCCTGCTCTCAGTGGGCTTCCCGGAAGGCAGCTGGTTTACTTCCTCATTCCCAAGGATGACCTCTTCAAGCTCATCAAGGTTACACCCAAAGGAGGATTGCCCTTTGCCATCAACTGGTGGGCAACGCCGAAAGGCTTCAATGAGAACGTCATCATAAGGTACTACGGAATCACAGACTGGCTGATAAATCCCGACGAGCAGGGCATCGTCGTGCAGCTCCGGGCGGCCAACAACGGAACGAAAGACATCTACCTGACCCCTGAGAACTTCACGCTTCTGGACCAGTGGGGCTGGCCGTACCGTCCCACAGCGGGCTTCGATCCCGAGGTGATCGGGCCGGGGATGGCAAGCGAGACACGGGTGCTCGTGGGCTTTACAGGAGTATCCCTGATCAGCAGGCCAGCAGCTCTGGCTTACAACTACGGGGCCCCAGATCAGATCATCATAAATCTGGAGAACGATATGGTGGCCCTGTCAGATGAGAAGGTCTACGGTGCCAATGCGACCAAAACAGTCAGCGCATCTGCTCCTGCCGCCGGGAGTGCATCAGCCTCAAGCGGCAGCCAGTCACAAGCCCAGGCAGCCTCTGCAGGGGACCAGGCCAATCAGACCTCAAACACGACAACCAAGCTCAGCTCTCTGAAGGAGAAGATAGCTGCCAGCAAGGCGAGGCTGGCTGGCACTCAAGCAAGCCTTCACGAGAGCACTAAGAATGAATCTCAGAACAGCACAGCTTGAGCACTGCCCGGGGTCATAATCCCCTGGGAATTTCTTTTATCTTCGCATCCTGTTTTCTTGCGATCTTGGTCGCTTCAGACACATCCACAACCGCCGCTCGAACCCCCTGAGGCAGTCGATGCTGTGAACCCAGCCGATTCTGAGATCGGGTAAATGATGTTCGTGTAGCCTTCCAGGCTCTTGTTGATCCTATCGCCAGCATACTTGGATAAATCCAAGGGCATCAAACCAGTTTTGCTGATTGCAGCTGTACTGTTCGCCGAAGAATTATTCGTCAGAGATTGATGGTTCGTCTGGGCGTTGCCGATCGCATAGGGTGCAGCCCCGCTGAATGCTGAAGGGCTTGCTAAATTCAGGTCGCCCATGTAAGCCATCATGCCGCCCGGCGACCATTGGGCAGTGGCACTGAGCGCCATGATGAATGCTGCGACCAAAAGCACCTTGGCGATCCTTGAAAACTTCATGAATTCAAACCTCCTAGGACAAGATTGAAAAATAAATGAAAAATATGTGCCCCCATCGGGCACATCATCTGCTTTACTTTGGTGGCCACATGTCCTTCATCCAGCCGACGATGCGGCCGGAGTCTTCTGGGCCGACCATGATCTTGGCCTGGCCTGCGAAGAGGTCCTCCAATTCGCCGCTGAACTTGGCTGCCATGCCAGGCAGGACGAGGGCAGGGTACTTCTGGCCCTTCCAGTCGAAGCCCGTCTCGCCCATAGCATCCTTGATCTTGGTGGGGTTGAGCTGGCCGCCAGCAACCGAGGCCTGCACTCCAATGCCATCGGTGTTGATGGCCAGGATGTAGGCATCGATGGCGTTTGAGGCGATATCCGACTCCACTGTGTAGTAGGTCAGGGCGAAGTTGGTTGTAACGAAGACCGGCGACTCGGGTCCTGGGTTGCCTACCTTGTAGAGGCCCGGCTTCACCTGCACTGGCTTCCTTGGGTCGGTGTAGATGTTGAAGCGCAGGTGCATGTCGGGCATCATGCTGTGGGGCTCTGTTGAGTGTTTGATCATGACAGCTCCGCCGCGGATGGTGAATGCGGCTGTGAGCACCGACTCCCAGTAGGCAGCACGGACTGGATCGTCTGTGGTAAGCCATGCATTGATTGGCAGAGCCATGACTGGATATGCGATATCCCTCTGAGCCTCTTCCACAGCGGCCCGGCGCAAGTTGATGAAATTTTGCAGGGTCTGCTGCAGCATCTTTCCGTTTGGAGCAGTGCCCGGGTCGAGTACGAGGTCCGTCAGGCCCATGCTGGCAAAGGTGACGGCCATGGACTTGAGGCCATCTAGGTCGAAGGGCACGCTCAATACGACTGGCACCTTGAAGTCGAAGGCGAGCTGAGCGACCTCCTTCCAGTTGTCCTTGGTGGCTGCATAGATGAGTGGCTTTGCCTTGCCTGCCACATCAAGGCCTGCCTTCAGCACCGCGGGGTTGAAGGAGCAGAGAATGAGCGGGAAATCAGAGTTCTCCATGACCTTCTTGACGCATGCGGCGAACTTTGCTGGGTCGTCGGTCACAGAACGAACTGCGATCATCTCCACACGTTCCCATTTGCCGATGTAGAACTTCTTCCAGTTTGTGATCTTCTTGACGCGCTCAATGAGCTTCGCCTCCTCCATCGCATCGGTGACATCGTAGGCGAATGGCGGCTTGTTGAAGAAGGTCATCTGGTGGCGGAACATGACGTCCTCGCCTCCGATCTTAACCTGCTTGTCTCCAACGCCTACATAAATCATCTTCAGCTCAGGAGCGACGATGGTCTTGAGGGCATCTAGCTTCTTGGCGTACTTCTTCTCTTCTATGAGCGGTGTGCAATCCTCTACCTTCCTGGTCCTGGCAATCAGGCCTGCGGCAAAGGCCATGCAGGTCTCCTCTCCACACTTCTTGCAGTTGGTCTGTGGAAGCTGCTTGTAAAGGTTGAGCGGGCTGGTTTCCTTCATGTATCTCACACCCCCATCTTGAGCCAAGCGCTGGTGTCTGGGGTCTTGGCCTCGATTCTTCCCATCAGGGACTGAGTGATCTCATGCACATAGGCAACGGCCAGTGGATGCATCATCATGAAGATGTCGACGCCTGCCATTGCCAAAGAGTACCCTGTCAGGATCTCCCAGATCGGGCCGCGGAGCATTCTGTCACCCCAGTCCGAGTCGTCCTTGTTTGGAGAGCGGACCATCCAGGCCTCTCTGACGCCCCAGGCGTTTGTGGTTCCGGAGGACATCGGGAATGTGAGCTCATCATCGCCCTTCAGGGCGCCAAGCCTGATCCTCTCCATGTTGGAGTAGGCGAAGTCCAGGCCGTACGCGAGCGCAGCCGTCGTCGGATCCATGACGATCGACTCGCGTGGAACTCCAGCGACCTTCATGAGCTTCCTGTTCAGCTCCTTCTGAGAGTTGATCTCAAGCTGTGTCCAGGCCAGGCATACGTGGCCGTTGTCTACGCAGGCCTTGCCGATCTTCTCCCAATCCATGTTCAGGTTTGCAGAGGCGATGAGAACGCGCTCGCCCTGGGCCACTTCTGCTGCCTTGGATAGCACAATCGGATCTTTATTGGGATTGCCCGATCCGCCTATGCAGATTGGAACATCCACGGCCTGCAAGACCTCTTCCACCGTCTTGACTGCTTCCTGGGCCGGGGTGTCCTTCAGGAGCGGATCTGTGCTGATCAGGTGAACTGTGACCATGTCTGCGCCGAACTTCTTGACTGCCTTCTTTGCCCACTCGCCTGGAGAGTTGATGACGTCCTCATAGTGCATCTTGACTGCTTTGGCCATGCCGATGGGCATGTCGAAGACATCCATGGTGATCTTGGGCGCATGGGGCATTGCAGCGTCCGGGAAGAAGGGCATCGCCTTCTCGCCGCCCAGCTTGACTACGTGGCCGCGGCTTCCGCCATCTGCCTTTGTAGCGCCCAAAGTTACCTCCTGGATTGGAGTCTTCCAGCTCTTGTCAGTTCCAACTGCGAACTTGGCGCTTGCAAGGGCCGATGCCACCTTAAAGGCTGGGACCTCCGCAGCTGCGGCCGCCAGCTCTTTTGG
>MVQH01000032.1 GCA_002067755.1 Methanosaeta sp. PtaB.Bin018 | reverse complement strand
CTCCGCCTCGACATATATCCAGTATTTGCGAGACGATCACATGCCTGCTTCTCTTCATCATATGCCTTCACTCCATGAGTCTGTAATGCTTTTACGATCACTGAAATTATTATTTTTTAATTAGCAATTATTGTTAGACAAATATTGCATATAATATCTTCCGAACCAAAAGTCCGCCATAATGTGCGCAATAAAATTATCTTTTAAGTAATATGTATCTTAAACTAGCGAATGTGGTCGAAAATTACGCAGGAAAACTGATCAGCAAAACCTTTAATTTTTCTCACAAGATAATAAGCAGCAGCAAGTGAGATCATCGCCAGAGTTAATTTGTGTGAATTCGCAGGCCAACTATTGATTAAGAATCTATTAATACATGAACATAGGCAATAGTATTCCGTCAAGGGGCTATCTTCATGAGAATTCACTACCTTCAGCATGTTCCATTCGAGGACCTGGCGAACATTTTGGCCTGGGCCACAGCCCGTGGCCATGAGCTCTCCAGAACATTGCTCTTCCAGGGCGAGCCCCTCCCAGAAATGACGGAATTCGACTGGTTGATCGTCATGGGAGGTCCCATGAACATCTACGAGCACGAAAAATATCCATGGCTCATCCAAGAGAAGGATTTTATTCGAAAAGCGATAGCAAACGATAAGATCGTTCTTGGCATCTGTCTTGGCGCCCAGCTCATGGCAGACGTTTTAGGTGGCAAAGTGCGCAAGAACGAGCAGCGTGAGATAGGCTGGTTTCCTGTCAAGCTGACAGAGGCAGGACGTGCATCCAGGATATTCGGAGTTCTTCCTGAGAGGTTCATGGCCCTGCATTGGCATAGCGATACATTTGAGATCCCGCCGGGGGCTGCTCGCACCGCAGAGAGTCAGGCTTGCAGGAATCAGGCCTTCGAGATTGGAAAGGCCATCGGGCTGCAGTTTCATCTGGAATCCTCCATGGACAGCATTGACCACCTCATCATCAATTGTGCAGACGAGCTGACGGACGGGCGACACGTGCAAAAGCCCAAAGAGCTGCTTGCCCATCTGGATAGGTTCCCTGATCTCCGAGGATTGATGGAGGTCTTCCTGGACAACATGGAAAAAGTGCTTACAACACGATCATAGCATTTCGGCATCTATCCCCACAGATAATTATTTACGTGAACCTTTGAATTTATATGCGATGATCTTCCAGATCCTGGATGCCAACTACGCCTACGATTCAAATAGTTCTTTTAGAGACCCGCTGGTACAGCTCTTTGGCAGGACTCCCGAAGGCAAGAGCGTCACCTGCCGTGTGTCCGGTTTCAGGCCCTATTTTTATGCAGGCGTAGATGAGGGCTTTCTGGAGAGCGCAGCAGAGGGTCTGAAGACCATGGGGCTGGAGGTAGAAGAGGTAGAACGCTTCGAGCCCATTGGCTATCAGGTCCACCCCAAAAGGATGCTGAAGGTCACCACCCATGATCCTAAAGAGGTGCGCAGCCTCAGGGAGCGAGTGCGCGAGGTCCCGGGCGTCAGTGCAGTCTACGAGACGGACATACTTTTCAAAAACAGGTTTCTCATCGACAGAAATCTTGGGGGCATGAGCTGGGTCGAGGTTCCAATTCCCGAGTGGGTGGATGGTAAGATCGGCCAGGAAGGCCTCATAGTCAGCGTAGATTCGCTACATCCCGTGGAACATGAAACCAACGCTCCACTGCGCTTCATGAGCTTTGACATCGAATGCCTTCCCAACCACGGGGAGATGCCCAAGGCCGAGTCCTCTCCAGTGATTTTGATCAGCATGGCTTTTGAGCCGGAGTACCAGGGCCAAAAGGACCTGGTGCTGGTCGGAAAGGATATTGACTGCCCCAGGGCGGATATACGAGTATGTCAGGATGAGTACGACCTTCTAGCTCAGTTCGCCTCCATACTGAGAGATTATGATCCGGATATTCTGGTTGGTTACAACTCCAATGAGTTCGATTTTCCCTATCTTTCTGAGAGGGCCAGGCAGCTTCATGCAGATATGCGCGTGGGCAGAGAGGGCAGCTCCTGGTATGTGCGAAAGATCGTAAACAGGACAGACGTTTCCATCACCGGTCGGGTGGTCGTGGATCTGCTGCCAATCATCCGCTCCTCCTACAGCCTCAAGCAGTACACCCTGAAAAATGCTGCTGCAGAGCTTCTTGGGATGGAGAAGTACGATGTGGATCCAAAGGAGATCGAGGGCCTCTGGGCGGAGGGTGGAGAGGGCCTGCGCCGATTCATAAGCTACTCTAGAAGAGATGCTGTGCTGGCATTGCACCTTCTGCTGGACCTGCGGCTCATGGACAAATATATAGCCATGTCCAGGGCCAGCGGCTCGTTGCTGCAGGACATCGTCAACGGCGGCCAGTCTGGGATGGTCGAGAACCTGCTCTTGCGTCGGTTCCGGGAACGAAATCGTGTCGTGCCTCCCAAGCCGGATGCAGGCATATCGGACGAACGCTACGTTGAGAACGAGGACCTGAAGGGCGGAGCAGTTCTTGCGCCAGAGAAGGGCCTGGTAGAGAGCGTGGTCATTCTCGACTACAAGTCGCTTTATCCTACCATCATGATGGCCCACAACCTCTGTTACTCCACTGTGGTGACGCATGATTCGCCACAGGAAGATCAGGTCATAACTGCTCCATCAGGCGGAAGGTTCGTCTCACCCAAAACCTCTCCCGGTATCATGCCCGGCGTTCTGCGAGAGCTATTGGATCAGAGGACAAAGACCAAGAAGCTGATGAAGGAGGCGAGCGAGGAGGAGCGTCGGTTTCTGGACGCCAAGCAGTACGCCATGAAGATCCTGCTGAACAGCTTCTATGGCTACTCAGGCTATGCTCGTGCAAGGCTTTACAGCCTGGCCTTGGCAAACGCCGTCACATCATTTGGCCGAGAGAACATCTTGCGCACGAAAAAGATCATCGATGACATCGGATCGATCTATGTGATCGATGGGGCTGCAGTCTTCGGCAATGAGCTGCCTTTCGGAAAGGCAGGAGCAAAGCGCTTCGATCTCTCAGTGGTCTATGGCGACACGGATAGCGTCTTTGTGCGGCTCAGGCCCTCTGGCTCGGAGTTGGAGGAGGTCTCTTTGCAAGACGCAGGTTTGATAGGCCGCAAGATCGCAGAGACTGTGACCGCCAGCCTCCCTGCTCCAATGGAGCTGGTCTTCGAGGCCTTTGCCCGGCGTGGAATCTTCCTGGCCAAGAAGCGCTACGCACTCTGGGTTTTCGAGCCTGTGGGCGATGCCTGGAAGGACAGGATCAAAGTGCGCGGCATGGAAACTGTGCGAAGAGACTGGTGCGATCTGACATCAAAGACCCTCAAGACATGCCTGGAGCTGGTACTCAAGGAGGGCAAGGTGGAAGAGGCCGTGGATCATGTTCGCTCCGTAGTGCTCAGGCTTCAGGACCTGGATCTCTCTCAGGATCCGGCTATCCTGGAGGATCTAACGCTCACCAGGAGATATACGAAGAGCACAGGATCCTATAAGAACAAGCAGCCTCACATTCAACTCGTAGAGAAGATCAAGAAGAGAGGCGGCCACGTACCAGATATTGGAGACCGAGTTCCTTTTGTGATCATTCGAGGAAGGAACAGTCGCAAGAACAAGGAGTTATTCGTTGACAGGGCTGAGGACCCAGGTTACGCCCTGGAGAAGAACATACCACTGGACACTGAGTACTATGTGGAGAAACAGATCCTTCCGCCTGTCCTGAGGATATTCGAAACCTTCGGAGTCACCAAGGACAGGCTTTGCATTGGGAGAGGTCAGAGCAGCCTGTTCAGTTTCCAGGCCGATGCCCCCAGGGCGCAGAAGCAAAAGTCGCTGTTCGACTTTTAGGCAGGACAGCCGAGGGTTGTAGTTTGCGTTGTCACAGATCATGTGGGTGCTTTGAGGATGGAGATGCTAAATTTAGTATTGAAGACGCTCGAACAGACAGTATCTACTATGATCTTAGTATTTCTGATGCTCTTTATCACGGGCCTCATGACGGAGATGGGTGTGTTCCAGCGGATATCATATCTCGCCAAACCTCTGGTTTCAATATCGCGCCTGCCTGCGATATCTGCCTCCACATTTGTGATAAGCCTGGGGTCGGCCCTGGCCGCAAATACAATGATCGCCAGAATGAAAAACGAAGGACATTTGAGCGAACGCCAGGCGTTTCTAAGTGCAATCTTAAACAGCGTTCCAGTCTATTTCCGAGAGCTTTTCACCTATCAACTGGCCTTTGTAATTCCCGTTTTAGGGATATTTGTGGGTGGAGTTTATGCGCTTGTGGCAGTCTCCACTGGCCTGATCAAGCTGGTCTTGGTCCTCGTATTAGGAAGGGCATATCTTATGGGCGATTCCATGCCATCGCTGGAACTGGCCGAGCCCCAGGAGGGGAAGAGCATAATTAATTCTGCAATAAAATCTCTGCGCGGACAGGGCCGGATATTTCTTCGAATTGCAGCACTTTACTTCATTATGACGTTCTTGGTACTCTATTTAAGCGAGGAAGGGATATTGCAGTCGCTGGATGTTCTTCCTCTGGCACACCTGTTCAGCGTCCCTCCAGAGACTGTGATCCCTCTTACCATTTACGTGGCCAGCCCAAAAGCGGGCATCACCCTTCTCGGTCCAATGATTCAAAACGGCGACATATCAGAGTCGAAGGCTTTGATAGTCTTGATGTTGGGAAGCTTGTTCATGCTTCCAGTTTACTCCATAAGGTCTCTGATGCCCAATTACACTTCTGTATTCGGCATGAGACTTGGGCTCTCATTGGTAGCGATATCTACGGGGATAAGCGTCTTGGTCAGGCTTCTAGTGCTTGTGGCTCTGCTGATGGCGACTGGATAGATATGGACACAACCTTTATTTATTAAATATTATTATCGACCATCTGATCAGAGGTCATAACGATGCTCAATGCTTCGGATTTGCTTGAAAGGGTCAGAATGCAAAAACCCCTTGTACATCACCTGACTAATTGGGTGACAATTTACGATTGTGCAAACATCGTCAAGGCATTTGGTGCATCTCCTGTCATGGCGCATGCCAAGGAAGAGGTCGCAGATATGGCCTCATTGGCCTCTGCCTTGGTCTTGAACATTGGAACTCTGACCTCGGATTTAGTCGAGGCAATGGCGCTGGCAGCACATGCAGCAAACTGCAAGGGCATCCCAGTTACACTCGATGTTTGTGGCGCAGGCGCGACAAAATTTCGCGACGACAAATGCTTTGAGATTCTGGAAAAGGTGAAGGTGGATATTATAAAAGGCAATGCTTCAGAGATCGCGCGGATCGCTGGTGAAAAGGTCCAGACCAGAGGCGTCGATGCTATGGCGGTTGAAGAGGATCTGCGAGACCTAGCACAGGAGCTTGCAAAAGAAAGGAGCTGCACAGTTGTCATCACGGGCAAAGAGGACATCGTGGCAGATGGAGAACGAGTGATATTGGTGAAGAACGGGCATCCCATGATGGCAAATATCGTAGGCACTGGATGCATGGCGACATCTGTGATCGGAGCGTTCTCGGCCGTTGAGAACGACTACGTGGCTGCGGCAGCATCGGGTCTTGTCTGCTATGAGGTTGCAGCCGAGATAGCGGCAAAGGTCGCGAGGGGACCGGGCTCGCTCAAGGTAGAGATGTTCGATGCAGTGTACAGCCTTGATGCAAAGGCTGTGGAAAAGATGCAGAGGATCGAAGCGTGAAGGGTTATTATTTTATAACAGACTCACGCCTGAGCCGCGCAGGCAACATCAACGATGTACAGCAGGCGGTGGCATGCGGCGTCGGGGTTGTGCAGTATCGGAACAAGAATGCAGAAACCCGGGAGATGTTCGAGGAGGCAGTCGTTCTCAGGGAGATATGCAGAGATGTGCTCTTTCTGATCAATGATCGAATCGACATCGCCCTGGCGACAGGCGCTGATGGCGTCCACCTTGGTCAATCAGACATGCCGATTGGAGCTGCCAGAAAGATACTGGGGCCTGAGAAGATAATCGGCCTGACAGTTCATAACCTCGCTGAAGCTCTGGAGGCACAACGCCTTGGGGCTGATTATCTTGGAGTCTCGCCCATCTTCCAGACCAGGACGAAGGCGGATGCTGGAAGACCCGCTGGCATTGCGTTGATCGAAGAGATTCGTAGCCATGTCAGCATTCCTTTGGTAGCCATAGGTGGCATAAATCATTCCAATGCAGCCGACGTCATCAATGCAGGAGCTGACAGCCTGTGCGCAATATCTTG
>MVQH01000031.1 GCA_002067755.1 Methanosaeta sp. PtaB.Bin018 | reverse complement strand
AGGCTCATTCTGATATAGCCAGGGCCCCTCGAGTAATGGCCATATGGCGAAGGATAACCCCAGTCGCCTGTAGAGTCTGCAATGGTTAGGACGTCCACTTCTTTTTCATCGGCCGCAAGGGCGCTGCAGCAGAGGATGAGAATAAATAGCACCGCAGCGGCTAAGGCAAAAGGAAGAAGACGCCTTGTGAGATCAGTTCTATCCGTCATATTTCCTCCAATTACATTTTGGATAGACGGCTTATTTTAAGAACCTTTCCGATAATAGTATGCAACAAGTGAGAAATAAAAATCAAAATTTATTTTTTTAAAAAAATAAGCGTAATTGGTAGCACGTCGTGGGCTAATTTTAAAAAATTGAGACTGTTTTGTTTTAAATCTTCAGAGATGGTGGCTGAATAGTTACTAGTGGAGTTGATTTTGTCGCACCTTGTATGACAGTGGACTGATTGATATCCTCTCCGAAAATTGCTTGGTCGACGCTGATGTTTGCGCTTTGGCTCTTCTGAATGCCGCTCACAACGATGTCCGCAGTGGTTTGATTCAATCCTTGGGTCAAATCGCCTTTGGATTTTGGATATGGCATCACTATCAGATACGGTCCCTGTCCGCTCTCCCGGGATGAGAAGTCGACCTCATAGCTGCTGTTGCTGACAGCCTGCAACAAGAACGATATGCGGTCTCCTTTTGCCTTGGCAGCACGCAACTTCTTGGAGACATCAAAGGCAAAGATCTCATCTCCATCTGTGTTGGAACTTATCCCAGTAAGATCGTTCTTCTTCAAAATGTCCGATGTCGGGATGTTAAGGAGCAGCCTCCTGTAATCCGATTCTTCATCCCACTGCGAGTCTATGGAGAACAGCGCCACAAGGGCAGGCTCACTGCTCTGAGAGATCGTCCTAGCGTTCAGCACAAGGATGCCAATGTCGTTGTCGGAAATATTGATGCCAGAAATATCAAACTGTATCAATGGATCGCCCGGATAGCTGCTAACTTTAGAGCCATTGATTTCGGTGACATTGATCTCACAAAGAAGGATTTCCGTCTGGTTGTAGACGTCCCCGCCATCAGGACCGATGCTAACGTACACGTCCTGCGAGGCGGGAATTGCAGCCATTTCACAGTGCCCACTGCCGATGAGCATTATCGCCAGCAGCAAAAGAGCGTGTCTTTCAATCATAAGTCATCTCTCCACAAATTACTCCCTCAAGGCAGATGTACTCTAATACACATTAATATTTAAAAGTATAGATTCGAATCAAGCCAAACTAATTTTTCTACATGAAATCCGCAAGGCCTGTCTGCTTGGCCTTGTCGTTCTTGAAGAGCGATTCGACCTCTATCTTCAGCAGTTGCAATCTCTGCTTTGTATAGCTGCTCACGCCAAACTCCTCTGCCACCTTTATAGAGACGTCCAGGTATTTGCGAACGCTTCCCTCATGAACTGTGAGGATCAGGCGGCCACCACACTTGGGGCAGGTCTCCTTGAGAGGCGGTCGCCGGTACTTGGCGCCGCACTTCACGCACCTCACTTTTTGTTTGGAGAAGGCATGCAGATTTCCGATGAGATCGGGCAGGAAGTGAGAGTTGATGACGCGCTCCGCTACATCCTGCTCATCCACTGCCCGGATCATGCGCGCCAGCTCGAGCTGGGCATCCATCTTATCGATCATGGTCTCGAGGGTCTTGTAGGCGCTGTTCTTAGGGCCTGCTGCAATGTCATCGGCATCATGGCTGAAGTTGAAGCCCTCGTATTGCGCATCAGAGCCCAGGCGCTTGGACACCAGATCGAACTTTGCCTCCAGGTCCTTGGGGCTTGCACCAGACATCGTAGCCTCATAAAACTCCAGAGGATAGACAGGCGTCAGGTCCAGGTTGTGTGCCTCTTTGTCCACCTCAGCAGGGTTGAGGATGGTTGTCATGACGAGACAAGCATCCATCTTGCCTCCACGCTTTTCAGGCAGATACGACATGGAGAAGTTCAAAAGCGCATCCATGAGCAGCATCACACAGTCCTCGTCGCCGTCGCAGTTGCGACGCTTTGCTGCATGGAAGAAGGGATGGCCAAAGCCAGCTGAAGCTGAGCTATAGCCGATAAGCCTACAGAGCACTCCCGCCGATGTGTGCGGTGCGAGGCCCACCATGAGGGTGCCGATCAGGTCTGCAGGAGTCCTGGCGTTGTAGTAGGGCTGCAGGCCGTAGAACTTTACTAAAAGCTCGTCCACGAACTGCGCGACCCGGATCAGGTACTCTCCTGCACCTTTGGCAAGGATGATGTCTTGTACCCTCAGCTCGCAGATCTGATCCGGCCTCTCCAGGGGCGCGCCGTGCATATCCTCAGTGTAGCCGAGCTCTCTCAGCCTCTCAAGGCTTGTTCCGATCTCGTCCGGTCGGAAATGGGTCAGCGGCAGGTCGGTCAGATCGTATCTCACTGTGCCGTCCTTGAAGATATTCACTTTATGCTTGGCTCGAAGAATCCCTTTCTCCAGCGGCTCGGGCGTCTTGTCCCTGGAGGAGAGGCCCATGACGCCCTTCAGTGCATCTGGCTCCCGCTCACCCAGATTTTCTAACGCCCGTTGATAGAGCTTTTTGACGTCGATCTGCATTGCAAAGGCAGCTGTGGTCTTCTCACCACACCTGGGGCACCTTTCAGGGGCTGGGATATTGCAATTGGGGCAGACCCTCCTCCTTTCGGTAAATCCGCCACACTCACACAGGAAGGCGAACCCCTCCCTGCCGCATCTTTTGCACACCCTCCTCTCGATCTCAACATTTACAGTCCCAGTGGCATTTCCTGAGGAATGCTTTGCAGCTTCTATGATCGATCTGGACTTGCCGCCCTCATCGCCAGTGGGGAAGAGAACATGAGGCGGCGGCCGCATCAATCGCTTGTCTGACTTCTCGGGCCTCCCCATCCTGGCACCAATGCGCGTGAGCGCCCTGGGCCGGACGACAATGCCAGCCAGCTCGTTGACAGCCTGCAGAGTTGTGCCCTCGATCTTGTCCCAGCTCTTTTTCAGGCCACCATTTCGGGCATCTATTCCCAGGCAAAGCAGGAGCGGAAGGGGATCTTCGATAATTATCCTTCCGTTCCTGACCTTATGCAGCACGAGCAAGGTTTCAAGAGGCTCCTTTGCAGCCAGGGGAAGCAGCAGCTCTCCCGATTCAAGAACACCTTCCAATGCGACAGTCGACGCAAGATCTTCGAAATCCTCCATGGAGAGGTCATGCCACAGATAAGTATGAGCCGGATGAAGAGGAACATTTAATTTTTTTGAAATTGCTATGGCCTCCTCTCCACTGATCTTCTCGCGCCCAGTTGGATCTCCGCCTGCCTGCCTCACCTCCTGTGCCCACCACTCGAAGGTGTAGGATGCAGGAGCAAGAGGCCTGTTGTTCTCCAGGAACTCGCCGAAGCTGATGAGTATCTCTCCCAGGTCAAGGATCTTGGAGATGTGCGCCTTCAGAGCTGTGTTTATGGATCGAGGATCTTTGCAGTTGGCAGGCAGCCATCCAAGGATCTCTTGAGTGGAATCGAACCGAACCACATCACCGTTCAGCAGCCGCACAGTAGGACCTTCTATGGAGCTGACTGGAGCGACCGCTGCAGCCTTGCCCGGTTGCTCCACTTTGACCTGTGTTCCCGGTGCCATGAACTCGCCGAGCAAAAGCATGCTGGCAGGATTGAAACCTGCGGCAGCAAGCCCGGTGTTCCTGGCCCGACCGTAGCGCAGCCGAAAGCCTCCAGGCCTGGATGGATGCGAGAAGACTGGCCTTCCGGCTATCAGATCGCGAAGGAACTTGGGACTTGAATCGTCACCCTCTTTCTTGCCGCTTGCAAGTGAATCCAGCCACTCCCAGCCAGAGATGCCTAGCTTTGAGACATGCTTCTTGAGCTTGGGCCTTTTCAGGGCGATGCCCTCAGCTGAGACCAGGGCAATGCCTCCGCGTACACGGTTGGTCTCTATCCTCGGAAGGTCGCGAAAGCCAGAGACCTCTTCTTCTTCAGTAGGCTCGCCATCGATGCAGATGGGGCAGTTGCGCACAATGGTCCTGATCTCGTCGTCCGACGGAGAGTACTGCAGGCCGGCCACACGCTTGTAGAGGCCGATCTCCTCAACATAGCGCTCCACCTCATCAGGCCTGGGTCTCCAGGGGGCAATCCCGACGCTCCGGCGCACATAATCTGCCACGAGAACAGACAGGGCCTGGGCAGTGCCGCCAGCAGAGCGAATGGGCCCAGCGTAGTAGACCTTGAGATAGTCAGTTCCGTCATCGTTCTTTCCCAGAGAGACGCGCGCGATGCCCTCTATTGGCGCTGCAACGACGCCCTCTGTGAGCAGAGCAACTGAGGTGCGGATGGCGTTCTCCACCGACTCGATCTTGGATGCGCCAGTCCCCAGGCGGCCTTCGGCAAAATCAATGCCTATGGCGAGAGCCGCTTCTTCGCGACTCAATCCATCCTTCTCCAGCTCTCTGATCCGGGCCGCAATTCCGATAATGCCTATCAGCTTCTCAACTCGTTCGGCCAGGTCGACTGCCAGGGGTATCTCCACCTCGGTGGTGGGGTCCTTTCCCAAAGCTCGCGCTGCCTGGGCTACCGCCATAGCACCTTCGAGGCCGTGCTGCAGAAGTTCGAAATACTCAGAATTATTCAATTTTCACCTCAGAGATGGTGATCTGTGCTCGACTGCAGGAGACAGACCTAGCGTGGATCTTCTGTTCAGCAATATCACTCCTGTCGCTTCGACCATATGCACAAAGGGTATTGAATGGATCGGTCGTCCAAGATGACCAATTGGAGATGGCCCTCAGCAACTTTTGCCAATATATTATTAGTCAACCCCATCTTTTCCTGTGAATTGATAGATTGATTAATGCTGTTTAGTTCCAGAATATAAAAATTACTTTAAAACTATTATTTACTAAGTTGAGGACTTTCGATATCTAGCGAGAGCTCGATGATTTTTTTATGCTACGCTTCTGGTGGAGCGCCCAAATCAAAATGGCTCTTCGCTAAATTGTGTGGGTGAGATCGGGCATAAAAGATCTCCTCTGTGCCTCTGTGTCTCTGTGGTTCAGTTAGCGAATCACGTTTCAGTACAGAGTCACGAAGACAAGAGAGATTTTGCGATTCAAGTTCACCCATACTAAATAGCGAGGAGCCATCAAAATAGACAGCCAAACGCTTTTTTGGAGGCCAGGGTTTGACGCAGCATCACGGGATGCCTTTACCCTGGATCGCCTCTTGTTTTGGCGTTATCTTTTTTTGGTCCGAGCATAAACCTCATGTGATGAATCTGCAATCTCTGGCGGCCGAGCTTCGCGGGTTTGTGGGAATCACCCGCAAGAAGCAGATAGGCAATCTTCTCCAGTTCTTTCCCATCGACTCCGAGCGCATCATCGCCTCCTTTGGCGAGGATGCCGCAGTGATAGATGACGGCGACGAGGTCCTGCTCCTGGCTGCTGATGGCATCTGGTCCAAGTTGATGCAGGCAGATCCGGAGTGGTCTGGCTACTGCTCAGT
>MVQH01000030.1 GCA_002067755.1 Methanosaeta sp. PtaB.Bin018 | reverse complement strand
TGCAGCTCAAGCTTATCCGGGGGCCAGAAATCATCACCCTCAAGGATCGCGATATACTTGCCCTTCGCGAGCTGCAAGGCTTTATTATATGTCTCGCCAAGCCTCCATATGCCTTTGTTCTCCTGTCTTATGTACTTGACTCTCTCATCTTTATACTGATTTATTATATCGCAAGTCCTGTCGCTCGAGCCGTCATCTATGAAGATCTGCTCCCAGTGAGGATAGCTCTGAGCAAGTACGCTCTCTATGCACTCAGCTATGTACTTCTCATGGTTGTACGTAGGTGTGATGATCGAGACTGACGGCCTCTCCTTCATCTATTAACTCTTCTCCTCCCCTTTTACCCTTAAAATTCTGTAAAATATAGCTTTATCATCTTCATCGAAGATCCTGAGGATGTAGGCCGCTGCAAAGTAAAATGCTGCTCCCAGGGGCACAAGCAAAAATATGCTCAGGAATCTGAGAGCAAACACAAAGCAACCCATGAGCAGGCTTGCAATGATTATTTTCGAAATCAGGGCAGATGTCTGGGCAGGTTCCCAGTATCTGTCTTTCAATGTCACCAGGGCGAAGAGTACGAGAACTGAGAATTCTGTGATGACGGTGGTCACACTTGCTCCTGCATAGCTGTATGCGGGAATTGCCACGAGGTTCAATATAACGTTCTCCATTGCGCAGAGCGCAGTTATCCTCAGCAGGGCCATCTGGCCATTCGATGACCTCAACAGGCTGCTAAAAGAGCTGCTGAGAAATATGCACACCGACGACCAGACAAGTATCCTCAGCGCTATGGCCGCCCGTGCATACTCTTCTCCAAATATCAATAAAATAATCTCATTCGACAGAATGGTCGTTCCAACGCCGATCGGAAATCCAATCACCGCAAGATACTTGAAAGACCTCTGCTGGGTGAATCTCAGCATATCCTTGGAGTTGACATAAAGCTTGGACATTGCAGGGATGATGGCCATGCTCAGCACCCCTGGAACCACAAGCAAGACTATCATCAGCCTGTAGGCTGCATTGTACAATCCAACGACCTCGTAGCTTTTCATGTAGGAGAGCATCACTGAATCTGTCCAATAGTATATCGTGATGAAGACGCTCGTAAGGCCGAAGGGGAGTGCCTCCCTCAGAACAGGCCCCCAGAAGCTCAGATCTATCTGCGATTTGGGCTTGAAGAAATCGCGTACAAGGACTGCGAAGCTGTAAACAAATGTTGCTAAATTGGCGAAGAGATAGACAAAGGCAAAGTTTACAACGTCAAAGCCCCTTGATATGGCGAAGAGGGCAGCGCAGAGCAATGCAATGCTGTTGATCGAGTTGCCGATTGAGACGAACTGCATGCGCTCATAAGCCTGGAATATGGAGTTTATGAGGCCGGTGAATGCCGCCACTCCCACGGAGAGCGCAATAACGAAAACGACCCTTATGCTTGTGCTCGAATAGCCCATCAAGGTTACTGTGGCGACGAGGAGCGCAAGGGTGATTACAACCAATATCAGCTTGATCAGGGCGATATTTACAAGATACAAATTGACCATCCCTTTGTCTCTTGCGATATCTCTCACTGTCAGCTGGGTGAGGCCAAGATCTGTGAGGATCCCAAAGATTCCAGTGAAGGCAAGGGCTGTGGATATTATCCCGTATCCTTCGACGCCAAGATACCTGGCGACGTACATGGTATAAATAAACGAGAGGGCCAAAATGAAGGCATTGGATAAAAACAGAGCAATAGTGTTCTTGGCGATTCTCTCAACGGGTTTCACGAGTCTATCCTCACTTATGAGGCGGATAGAACCAGTCCCATTGTCTTCCACAGCGTGGATCGTCCGTCCTGCCATTTATCAGCCTCGGGATTATTGTGGGATCGTCCCAAGGTCGCCTAACTTCATCTGGGCTTGAATAATCATAAAGCCTGTTGACGAAATAGACCAGAGTTGCCTGCTCATTCCCGACAACCCTAAAGCCGTGCCAGTAATGCCCTGGAATCCGGACGATCTGCATATTTTCGCCTGCAGATATGATCTCATCCAGCTCTCCTGTCACATCATCATAGGCGCAGATCTTCAGGGCGCCTCTCACCACCAGGAAATGATCGACCTGCCCATCCTCGTGCATGTGCCAGGCCCGCACCATCCCAGGATAGCTCACTGACATATTGGCCTGAACTATCTCATCCTGGATCACGTCCTTCCAGTCAGTCCTCATGACCTCTGTGAAAAATCCGCGTTCATCAGCAAATCGCTTCAGTGGCTTTATCACAATTCCCGGCAGCATCATCCAACCTCGGTCTCTGGCATCTCATCTACAAGATGCTTTATGGCCTCTTTGATTGCAAGCGGCTTGCACGCCAGCATTCTCGTGGCCTTGGATGCGTCAAGGGATGAATCTTTTGGCCTTCTGGCGGGCCATTTCATATCCTCCATCCTCGACCTTCGAAGGAGGGCCCTGTCAAGATCAAAGGCCTTTGCCAGCTCCATTGCAAAGTCATATCGGGATAGCCTTGTGGCGCCAGCCAGATTATACACCCCGCAAAGCCTGCGGTCAGCAGCCTCAAGGACCATTCCAGCCAGATTTGTGTTCAGGGTCGGGGTGATGAATTGGTCGGTGACCACGCGAACCTCCTTGCCAGACCTGAGGCTGTTTATCAGCCATAGGGCGAAATTGACCTTGCCGCTTGCGGGATGGCTGCCGTAAATCACACATGTGCGAGCGATGCAGCCGCGACAGAACTGCTCGCCAAGGAGCTTGCTGTAGCCATAATAGCTCACAGGACGGGGGCTGTCGTCCTCGCGATACATGCCGGCAAGGCCGTCGAAGACGTAATCCGTGGATATGTATACCAAAAAAGATCCGGCCTTCTCCGCGGCCATAGCCGTTGCCCGCGTGCCCTCGACGTTCATCTTATAGGCCAGCTCCCTCTCGCGCTCGCACCTGTCCACATCTGTCAGAGCTGCGCTATGGACCACGACATCAGGCCTCATTCTATCCACCAGATCCAAGATGCCTGCAGGGTCCAAGAGGTCGAACTTGACGCCCCTCCCAAATTCTGGCTCATTGTGGGCATATCCGCTGAATACCTCGTGGCCCCTGGCCAGAGCGATCTGCGCAAGCTTGCTGCCCATGAGCCCGCTCCCTCCTGTTATGAACAACCTCATAAATTCACCAGTTCAACTTCCAGGGCGTGGGATGCAGGACCTTCTCATCCATGAGCGGCCTCCACCATCCCTCGTTCTGCAAATACCAGTCAACTGTCCTTTGAATCCCTTCGGCAAAGCTCCTCTGGGGGCGCCAGCCCAATTGCTCTCTGATCTTCGAGGAGTCAAGGCTGTACCTGGCATCATGCCCTGGCCGATCGTCCACAAACTCTATCAGGTCCTCTCCTTTTCCAAGCATTTCAAGAATGATCTTTGCGACCTGCAGGTTTGTCTTCTCCTCTCCTGCCGAGATGTTATAGATCTCGCCCTCGCGACCACTCGTCAGCACCTGTTCTACTGCCCTGCAGTGATCGATCACATAGATCCAGTCCCTCACATTCTGCCCTGTCCCATAGATTGGGATCTTCAGACCAGCCTTCGCCCTCAAGATGGTCTTAGGTATCAGCTTTTCTGGGAATTGATAGGGTCCGTAGTTGTTGGTGCATCTGGTGATCATTGCATGCAGGCCATAGGTTCGAGCATAGGCCAGGACATAGACGTCCCCTGCTGCCTTGCTTGCGGAATATGGCGATGATGGTCGCAGGGTGCTCTCTTCTGAGAAAGAACCATCCAGAATATCTCCGTAGACCTCGTCGGTGGAGATCTGCACGAATCTGGCATCTGGATTGCGATTTCTCAAAGCCTCCAGGATGTTGAATACGCCAAAGACATTGCTGTGCAGGAAGGAGTCCGGCCTCGAGATCGACCTGTCAACATGGGTCTCTGCAGCAAAGCTCACTGTGGCATCCACGTCTTCGATCTGCTCTTTTATGAAAGAGGGATCTGCTATGTCGCCTTGCAGGAAGGAGTATCTCTCATCTTCGTTCAGATCAGCGAGGCTGTTTTCATTGGATCCATACCTGAGGGCGTCCACATTCACTATCATGCAGTCCTCATGCGCCTGCAGCATGAACCTGATGAAGTTGCTCCCTATGAACCCAAGGCCACCAGTCACAAGAATCCTCATGGCGTCCTCCGGGATGCTGGGGTTGCATAAGCCTCGGCCGTCGGGCTCATGATGCGCGCGCCCCAATCTTGATTGCAAAAACGACGAGTCAAATTATCACCTACGTGTATTTTGTGCTTCGAGTGGCTGAATTCAAGCTTAAGATGCCAACGCACTTCATCTTTGCTGCAAATGATGTTTTGAGCACAACTCCTCAGCGCTTCAATGCCCTCAAGAGGTCTTGCAGGCTCAGTGCATTGAGCAGATCCTTCTTCTCCAGCCAGCCGCGCCTTGCTACATTTACGCCAAACTTCATGACCTTGAGCTGCTCTGGTTCGTGAGCATCTGAGTTTATGCTCATCATGACTCCCATCTCCTTCGCCATCCTGGCATACACGTCGTTCAGATCTAGCCTAGTAGGATATGCATTGATCTCCATCGCAGTCCCGGTCCTTGCTGCCGCCTCAAGTATGGCCTTCATGTCGACCTCATAAGGATCACGCTGATTGATGATCCTGCCGGTAGGGTGTCCGATGATGTCTACGAACTCGTTTTCTATGGCAGAGATCAGCCTGCCAGTGATCTCTCTCTCCTTCTGTTGCTGACCCATGTGCACTGAGGCCAC
>MVQH01000029.1 GCA_002067755.1 Methanosaeta sp. PtaB.Bin018 | reverse complement strand
CCCGCATCAAGATTGCAGTAGATCGCATTCGTTTTCATAGCTTTGGGTGCGAATCAGGATTCATGGACACTTTAGGTTGAAAAGCAAACTGCCTTTATCATAGTGGGTAAACAGTTACACTGGTTCTTTTTAAAATGGGATTGCATAAGTCACCTTGAGTTCGATGATGCTGCTTACCAAACCCTCATTAAAAACTATATTAAAAAATATAAGAGACTTCAATGGCTGACGGATTCATCGAATTGCAGCTCCACTTACATGAACGAGATGATCAGGGTTGCACCAGCCGATAACCATAAATGGATCATAGATGGCATATTATCGATGGTTGCAGGCACAAATTCAAGCAACTCCTCTCCCTAAACTCCTCCCCAAAAATAAGCGAGGATTCCTAAAAACCTGCTAAAATTGGTGATGCTTTAAATAGGGGTCTATAAAGCCTGGCCTGAAATAGGAGGTTAATAGGAATAGTCAAGCAACATATCTATATAACCAAAAATAGATGATGTAGATTAAGGGAAAAGGGAAATCAGTCCCCCAACCCCCAAACCCTGGGGCTGATCTCACCATCATCGCGGCTTGATCGCCCTCACCTTTATGCTGGATACTGAATCTGCAAATTCCCTGACCTCTTCCCTGCTCATTCCCAGACTCTGACCTGCTGGCTGATCTGTGCCGTCGCTGACAAAGAAATCCAGTGAGAAGGCGGATTCCTCAATCACTTCCACATCGTCAAAGCCCGCAGATCTTATCGCATCCAGATAGGCGTCCTTCATAGCTGCTCCCGAGATGCAACCTACATAACCTTCGATCGATTCCCTTATTCTAATAGGCAACTTCTGGCGCAGGACAAGATCTGAGACCATCAACCTGCCGCCGGGCTTGAGCACCCGGAAGGCCTCCTCGAAAGCCTTCTTCTTGTCGGGCACCAGGTTGATGACGCAGTTGCAGATGACCACATCCACACTTTTATCCTCAACTGGAAGATCCTCCAGATCGCCTTGCCTGAACTGCACATTGCTGTAGCCTCCAATAGCTGCATTCTCTCTTGCCCTTTTGATCATCTCCGGGGTCATATCCACTCCAATGACCTTGCCTGCAGGTCCGACCCTGCTGGCAGCAAGGAAGCTGTCAAATCCCGCCCCAGAGCCCAGATCAAGCACGGTCTCCCCTTCTTTGATCGATGCCAGTGCGATTGGATTGCCGCAGCCCAGTCCCAAATTTGCCCCCCGGGGCACGGAATTCATCTCTTCCTCTGAGTAGCCTATACCCTTGCTGATATCTTCCGGGGGAAGAGTTCCACAGCATGAGCCCTTTGTGGGGCAGCATGAGCCTCCAGTCATGGCGATTTTTCCGTAGCTCTCCTTTACCAGTACCTTTATTTCTGAATCCTTCATCTTTAGTTCACCTCTAATTCTGCTTATGGTATTATTTTTTGAATATATCATCAATAACCGGCCCAAGCACAGACTTCACCATGCCCTCCAGCTCTTCAACCCTGATCAATGATAGGCAGCAGATCTTACCATCCTTCTCCATGCTCACTACTGCCAGCTTGTCTCCCGGCCGGATCTTTGCTTTTTCCCTGATATCCTTGGGGAGGACCATCTGCCCGCGCTCATCTACGCTGACTATGGATTCCACCCGGCAGGAGCTCATCGATCCTGGAGGGCAACAGGCCTTGTCTTCGGATTTAACAGCCATGATAGTATCGTAGATCTCTGATTATTTAAGTTTTTCTGAAATATCAGAAAATTCTTTTTTTTATTCCTTCCCCACGCCATTGACTCTGACAAAGCAGCATTTCACATCGATAAAGATTGATGCGTAATTCCTAACAAGAATCATGATATGGGTTTTAAAACTGATTCAATGCTGTGCACATCAAATCCAGATGAATCTGGATAAGGCGCAAGCATTATATATCGGCGAAGATTGATATGATCTGGTGATTATCATGGGATTGAAAGATAAGATCTTCGGAGATAAGGGCAGCAGCGGTTGTTGCTGTGGCACTCGTATTGTGGGACTCAGACAGATCAACGTAAACGGGCGCAGCGTAGGAATCATGGGCCTGGATGAAACTCTCCAGGAATTCTTTAAAAAGGGAAAGAAGCCAGAGGACTCCACCGGAAATGAACTGGTCGAGGAGCTAAAAAAGCTCAACTTTATCGCCGAGGGGGCAGAGGAGATGTACAAAAAGGCCTTTTTAGCAGAATACCAGAGGTACTGGGAGGCCAGGAAGAAATAAGATTTCATTATCTTGAGCCGGCCAGAAATCTATAGTAGTCGGTGGTGAAATATACCGTTATGCCAAGGCCAATGAACGATGAGGTCAGCGAGGCGTCAATCGATGAGGTTGCGATATGCAGCCTGGCCAGGCTCATAGGAGATGAGGATCGGGCCCGTTCGAGGACCAGAAGGCTCTTATCATTGATGAAGGCGATCGACATGGATGGCCCGGAAGGGGAGGTGGAGGTCTTTAAGGCCGTTGCCGACCCCTGCAGGCTCAGGATTCTGAAGCTCTTGAAAGAAGGAGAGCTATGCGTCTGCGAGATCATGACTGCCCTCTCCAAGCCACAATCCTCAACCTCTCACCATCTCTCCATCTTGAGAAAAGCAGGGCTGGTCAAAGAGCGCAGGGACGGTAAATGGTTCTATTACCGGCTTGCAGATAGTGCGGTCAATGAGATGATCAAACAGGCTGTAGCGCTGAAGAAAAAGCAATAGAATTTTTAAAGGAGACACAAATGTTCTGGGATAACTTAGCTGTAGCTCTCAATTTCTTCATTGAAATTGCCGTAGAGCTGATCGTCCTGTTCATAGGCATAACTTTCCTGGTTGGATTGATTCAGGAGTACGTGCCTGAGGAGACCATAAAGAAGGCGTTAGGCGGACGGCACAAAATTCTGGGCAGCGTTCTAGGCGCCGGTTTTGGTGCTCTTACCCCCTTCTGCTCCTGCTCGACCATACCTCTGCTCCTGGGAATGCTCAATGCTGGCGTGCCCTTTGCATCTGCAATGGCATTCCTCTTTGCCTCACCCCTGTTAAACCCGGTGATAATATCGCTGTTCATAGTGCTGATGGGCTGGAAGATAGCTGCCCTCTACTTTGCCGTCACCTTCCTGGCAGCAATCACAATCGGCCTGGTACTCGACAGTCTGGGATTCGCCTCTCAGGTTAAATCTGTGGCTGCAGTGAGAGGCTGCTGTGACTGCCAGCAGGAGACCGATGCAAAATCGAGAGTGCAGCGCTCGGCAAGCTTCGCCTTCAGCCTGTTCCGCCAGCTCGTGCCCTATCTTCTCCTGGGAGCAGGCATAGGAGCGTTCATTCATGGATTTGTGCCCACGGAACTGATATCAAGCATCGCCGGAGCGGGAAATTTCTTTGCCATTCCCGTGGCCGCAATCATCGGCATCCCCATCTACATCCGGGCTGAGACCATGATCCCGATTGGCCTTGCCCTCATCGAGAAAGGGATGAGCGTAGGAGCCGTTTTGGCGCTGGTAATCGGCGGAGCTGGGGCGAGCATTCCTGAGCTGACGCTCCTTTCGGCAATATTCGAGAAGAAGATGCTGGCGGCCTTTGTGCTCACAATTCTCTGCATAGCTGTGGCCGCGGGATATCTGGCCAATATGCTTGCACTGTGAGGGCTGGAAAGGAGATTCTGGGAACTAGGGCATAGGGAAAAGAGACCGGGATCATCTCCCAAATGTCTGGAGGATCCACTCCTTTATCTCATCTCTGACCTGCCGGAAGGCCTCGAGCTGCTCTTCCTGAGAGCCTTCGGCCTGGGCAGGGTCCTCGAAGCTTTTGTGAATAACCTCTCTTGCTCTGGGAGATCTGCTTGGAAGCTCTAGCTGTGTGCTGATGATTGGACAGGCTTGTCTTGCTCGATCACAGACTGTGACCGCAAGGTCGAATACTGTACCCTGAAATTCCTCTGCCGACTTGGATCGCTGGCCGAAGATGTCGATCCCAATCTCCCTCATGACAGTGATTGCGCGGGGATCGACTGCCGTTGCCTCGACGCCGGCGCTGTAAGCCTCATACCGATCGCCATACATGGCCCGCAAAAGACCCTCTGCCATCTGGGAGCGGGCGGAGTTATGGGTGCAGAGGAAGAGAATTTTCTTTTTCTCTGATCCGAAATTCGTTATCATTCTGCCTTCCGTTTCTTGCTTTATAAGATCAGTATTGCGATCGCATCTTCATTGCAGCCCCTAAACAAGATCGAAGCTTACCGAAGGAGCGCCAAGATGTATCACCTGCGCAGGACAGCCTTCAGCCGCCTGCTTTACGCACTCCTCTATATCCTCGAAAGCCACGCCCTCGTTCAGCTTTCCTGCTATTCTGAACTTCTTTGCTACCTGGCTCAATCCGTCCTCTGCATTCTCCTCGAAGAAATTGGGACAGGCATCCCAGCATTGGCCGCAGCTTATGCAGCCATCTCGATCTATAATTACGTTGATCATAAAATCACCCTCGGCTAAGTGACCATTGGTAGCGTGCCATAATTGCTGTAAATTCGCAGTTGCCCTGTCGTGACCCTCTGCATTCCTGATGTAATCAGAGGATTTTATCCACAACATTGTCGATCCATCTCTATTTTGGTAAATGCATCGGCAATGGCCTTCTTAACCTCGTCGCAGCTTTCTTCAGGCTTAATACCATATCTCGTGGCCAACTCACTGTATATATGCTGGATGCTATCCAGGGATGAGGCAAAGGCGGCTATCTCCTGGGCCGAGATTATCTTTTCGGAGACCAAATGCCCTTTGATGTCGCTCAGAAGAATGACCGCCAGGGCGGCGCAGTTGGCATCGACGTTTATTTGTTCGCATTTTTCCGTCCCAACGGGCTCACCCTCGGTGTTGTTCATTTCAAAGACCTCCTAAACCCAATTTCGGTTAGACTCAAAATTACTTGTTGCATTCCCAATCAGCCTCATAGCGATGAGCAGGTGGTTGCCTGCTCTCCTTCGTGCTCCTTTTTTTGCGCTGCAAACGCATGCTTGCCCCTTGAGTGCGGAAGTGCCTTCTTATTCAGGTAGCCGAGATGCTCGACGATATCTGGGAGGTAAGACGCAGGAAAGCCGAGGACGGCCTCGCCGGGGCCCATGTCCGTGGCATCGCGGCATCCGTAGCAGCCGAAGCTGAAGTTCAATCGTTTCTCCAGGTAGGGAATCACCGTGGAGTCAACGCATGTCGCCTGGAGAACAGCCGTGGAGCTGTGCACCCGCTCACCTCCTTGGGCATGCAGGTAGGCGAGGATAATCCACATCAGCTTCTCCACCTCGTCCTCCACCACTACCAGATCCGGCAGCTGTTCCGCCTTTTCAAGAGGATAGAGGTGTATCTGCTGAATGGCCCCCATCTCCAGGTGCGGCATCTTCTCGAACATCTTCTCTGCCACCTTCTCCTCGGATACGATGCCAAATCCTACCAGGCCCTTTCCTGTGCGAAGCGGCTCAGGAAGCTGCCTGAATCCGAACGCCCGTGCCGCTGCCGGACAGGAGATGCCTCCTGCGTCCAGCAACACATCCTGGCCGTGGCGGGCTCGCATGAGCGCCTGGCAGTAGCGATGGCGTTCGAGCGTCTTCGCCCCTTCTACCGCATCTTTTGTGGCCAGAAATCGAACCCCAACAGGAGAGGTCGAGAGGCCCAGGATGGCCTTCATCCGAGCTCCCAGCTCTTGAATCTCTTCAATAGTGGCTATAGTCATTCCTTCTTCTCTAACTGCTGCATCCGCCTTCGCAGCATCCGCCCTTCTCCTCTGCTCCCTGCCTAGTTTTTATCTTTCCTTCCTCCTCCAGCTGTCTCTTGACTTTGGCCCAGATCTTCTCTCGCTTGTAGATCTCTCTTATCGTCTCTTTGTCAGGGAAAGAGATGGCCTCACCCATGCACAGATTGGCGCAGGTGTTGCAGCCCACGATACACTGATTGGGCCGGGCGACCACTGGGCCTTCATCGGTCCAGTCATAGACGTCCCTGCCGCAGTTCATGCACATCCCGCACTTGACGCACTTCTCGGGATCGATTGTGGGATGCCAGTTGATCATCTCTCTTGGGTATCCGACTAACCATGGCATTTGTTTCACCTCATATTAAAAATAAAAATTTATTCGCCTGATAGATAGTCGTAGAGGAAAGCAGCGATAACTGCGCCAGCTATCGGCCCAATGATGTATATAGGGAAGAACTGCCAGAGGCTATTCCCGGCCAGAACATAGTCCCCCAAATAGGGTCCAAAGGTCCTCGCTGGATTGAGTGAAGAGCCTGCAATGTTCCCCGTAGTGGTGATAATGCCACCTACGACAAGCCCGATTATGAGTCCTGCAAAGCCCGGCGGTGCTCGCTCATCAACGGCTATGCCCATGATGGTCAGCATCAGCAGGAATGTGCCTATGGCCTCAGCCAAGACTGCCTGCCAGTATCCAATTCCAGGAAAAGGCGCAGTCGCTCCAAGGCCGCCAACGGTAACTGCGTCCATGCCCACGCTGGCTGCAAAGAGGAAGCTGGCTAGGGAGGCGCCGACGAGTTGAGCCAAGATGTAAGGAACGACATCTCTTGTAGGGAATCGTTTCGTAGCCCAGAGGGCGATGGTCACTGCGGGATTCAGGTGGGCACCCGAAATCCTGCCTAATGTGTAGATAGAAGCTGCTATGGCGATGGCGAAAGCCATTCCTATGGCAAACCAATCCCCCAGCCCACCTAAGGAGCCAATCCCAATGTTGAAGGGATTGGGCGGGCTTGATCCTTTTGAGATCATGAGAGTTATTGCCGCGGATCCTGCTCCGAAGTAGACCAGCATAAAGGTTCCAACCACTTCGGCAATGGATCTCTTCATCAATGACATTGCTCATCCCTCATGATAAGCCGCGTAGCATGGCTTGCATAGTATCCTGGGCAGCTTTCGTTTGAGCTTCCTGGATGGGAAGGGATAACCGCCCTCCCAAACGTCCAATTCTTCTCTAACCAGGTGGTCCATGCAAACCCCCATCCCACAGACTATGCAAATGGCTACCGCCTCAGTATCCTTCTTATCCAGGGCACAAAGATAGCATTTCATACATCCTCCTAATTCAAAAAAATTTATACTGCCTCTCTATATTGGCAGTAGGAGTGCCTGAAGTCTATCAGCGCCGCTGAAGCGCAATCCTTGCACACCCTGGCTGGCGATGCTGGAGTCTCTTTATGCAGGGCTATGATGTTGGTCATCATCGTAGCAGTCACGGGCTCGCTGGTCAAAAGGCAAGGATAGTCAGCCAGTCTCATCAGCGCAGAGAATCGAACGGTGATAGCGCAGGCCGGATAGGCATAGCGCTGGGGGTTCATGAGCACTTCATTGGCATGAATCGGCTCCAGATCCACGTCGAAGCCCGATACCCGTGGAACGAGCCTGCCTCCTTGGCCGTTCTTCAGTCTTCTGGCCCGATCCAGGGTCTTCCAGCCACGGTAGATCATATCCATGAAGTCACAGTTATGCAGCTCGGCGGCTGCGCCTCGAGTGGGATAGAGCTGCACATAGTTGTGGAACCTCTTGGTAAGCAGGTCCACTATGTTTATGGCGTTAAAGCCGTCCAGTTCGGCTATGTACTCTACAGCCGATGCCGCTGCACCTGTGGCCAGAGTCAGAGGCTGATACTCGTTTTTGAACTTGTCCACAGCCTTATTCAAGGTTGAGTTCATTACCTCTGTCGTGGCCTCGATAACGGACATTATGACGTCATCTTTGCACATGTTGAATGTGGACTGAGCTATGTGGTGAGCGATATCGCCAACGCAGTAGGCCGGAACTGTGAGGATGTTTCCGTAATGAACGCTGTCGTCCATGGCCGCCTTGACCGCAGGCACCATCCTCCGCTTGTATTCAGACATGTACTTGCGAACGTCGAAGGACTTATGGCCGAAGGCATCCATGAGCTTGGCCTGGGCCTCGATAGGGCTTTCGTAAATATACTTGATCTCATCGATCTCCTTCTTTACAGCATCAGCCAGAGTGGCTCCCTTCTCCGCCTCTTGGGCAAAGACCTCGCCAATGCCGTAGGAGGTGTTCATGCCCCATGACTTGGCGGCGAGGATTGCTTGCTTATGGACTGCGGGAATATCAACGGATTTTAAAATCCTGTTGACCACGTTGCTGGTGCTGCCTGGTATCAGGGCAAAGTCCACCACGCATGTCGGCCCATAGAATCCAGCGTACCTGCGAGCAGCCTCAAGTCCAATCAGCGCCTCGGACTTTCCCACTGCATCGATGAAGGCCTTGAGGCTCTTCTTGAAGCTCTCATCTTGCTCACAGAGTATCTCTAGAATGGCAGGTGTCTGGTAATGCTCCACAAATGGATCGTCCTCAGGCCTTATGGTCTTGGTCAGAGACTTCATGGTCTCGTAGTGGGCATTGACAGAGTCCACATGCAACTTGATGACCGCTTTGGACTGGCCATCAGCAGCCTTCATCTTATTTACCACATCGAGATAGGCCTTTGTGTCCTCGATAACGAAACTCTGGCCTCTTTTTCTCTTTACGGCCTCTACATCGGCACGCTGGGCCATCATGGCCTCTTCTACCATCTTTCTATACAGTTCGGACATTTTTTTCTCACCCCACATTCTATCTTTATTTCATTCTATCTTTATTTCAGGCACGTCTTCATGCGGCTGAGGCTATTCCTCAGGATCTTAGTATTAAGACATTACAACCACATATTTTTTTCGGCTCGAAAAAAACATGTCTGTTAGGGACAAGATTACATTTTCGGTAATTTTTGATCTGTATATATTTCCAATGATAATCCGTATAGTAGACCATTTGTGAGTTTTATGCACGTAAACACTGCTGATCGGCATTTCGGCACTTTTGTGACATTCATCAATGTTTATCGGCATGGAATCTCATCTCTTCAACTTCATCTATTGCATGCGCATCCTATGATGGGCTCTATGCGCTGCCCGTCTGGCAGTGTTATCACAATGGGCTGATTGTAATCCCTGTACAGAGTGGTGGTGTTCAGATCGATCTTTAGCATGAAATCTTTGACCTGATCATCTGGCAGCTCCATCATCTCTGAAGTTACTGAAAAAACCATATTCACATCCTCTTTCCGGAATTAGCCATCAATGTCTTCAGATCTTTTGCGTCCAGTTCTTTATCTACGCAGCCTGATATTGCCACAACGATCAACGCTAGAGTCATTAACAGTTTCTTCATTTGTGAGTCTTCCTCTGCCGGGTTTTTGATTTAACTGCATCCGCATTTGTAATTCTATTCCGCCCAAGAATATCAGCGTAAACTCCCTTCGGTCTTTTCCGCGATCCTGTCCCAGCTGAATTCCTTCCCGATTCTGCTCTGCCCGGCAACAGCAAGCTTCTTCATCTCCTCAGGGCTCCTCAGCAGCCGGTTTATGCACCAGGCCAGAGACTCAGGTTGGATGTAGGCCAGCAGGCCGTCCTCGAAGTTTCTTATGATGCTCACCGCCTCGGTGGCCACCACGCTCTTGCCTGCATCCCAGGCTTCTAGAACGATTATGCCAAAAGGCTCATTTCGGCTGGGCACGCATACCAGATCGCAGGCATTCATCAGCTCCTGCTTCTCTGCGCTGGACACGTAGCCCAGGAAACGGCAGGCCTCCTGCACTCCCAGCTCCCATGTTCGGCGCTCGCAGTGGCCCCTCATCTCTCCCTCGCCCGCGAAAACAAACCTGGCGTCAGGGCGCTCTTTGAGGATCAAAGGCGCGGCCTCCACCAGGAGGTCGGGACCCTTTTGGTAGCACAACCTGCCGCAAAAGAGGATCATCGGAGCCAGAGGATTTATGCCGTATCTCTCCTTCACCTTTCCAGGGTCCAGAGCCCTTCGGATCTTTCCTGCGACTATGCCGTTGGGAATAATTTTCACCTTGCTCTCTGGAATAGAATAAGCCGCTTTCAGCTCTTCTAGCATGGCTCTTGTGGTTACTATTATCCGGTATGATTCATAGCCACCCAACCACTCCCAGCGGGAGATCTCCTGGGAGAGCCCCCAGCCCCATTTATTCCCGTTCCTGCCCCACTCTGTGCTGTGCACGGTGAGGATATAGGGAGGGCCGTATTCGGATTTTATGCGATTTAAAGCCGGAACAGGATGCCAGTCGTGGCCATGCAGCACATCAAAGGGGCCGAAGACCTTTTGCACTTTCTGGAAGCGATCAAAAAGAGCCTCGCACATCCTGTCCATCTGAGCTACGATATCCCCAGAGCGGTCTGAATCCGCTCTATGGTAGTGAACTCCATTGATCCGGTCGTAGGCATCGAAATCGCCGCGTCTGGTGAAGACATGGACCTCATGGCCTCTCCTGACGGGGGCCTCGGAGAGTTCAGACACATGGGGCGCTATTCCACCCACCTTTATGGAGTACAGGCTCTCCCATGAAAACATTCCTATTCGCATTTGCATACTCTCCTTAGCGCATTCATGAACGTCTCCTCTAAGAGAAGGCCTTTAAATTGTTTATATCAAACTAATTGGATATAGCTCTTTCCACTGAAAGGTAAAATTTAATATATTTTATTGATTATATCTTGAGAAAGTAAATATGGATATCGATGAAGAGTGCGTGCAATTGAAAATGACTCAGAGATATCATATCTAATTAAATCGATGTTGCATGTATCCCTTTCTCTCCTGGCTGGACAGCGCTTCAAATCCGGTCACTAAATCCAACAATTCTGAGGTTATCCCCGCCTGGCGCTCTCTGTGAAGCTGAACTTCAAGTTCGCTCAAGTGCTCTTCTATATTTTTCTCTGCCATCTGCATTGATAAGAGCCGGGTGGCATTCTCGCTTGCTAGGGATTCGATGAAAGCACGATAAAGCGAGAAGAAAAGGTGCTGGCGCACCAGAGACGAAAAGAGCTGATCGGCGTCCATGGAAAATGTCGGCAGGTTATTCGATTGCCACTTCCGTTCGGTCAGGCCGCTCAGCCATTCAGCATCAATTGGAATGAGTTGCACCATACTAGGACTAAATGCCACATCCCTTATGGATCTGTTGTAGAAGAGTGTAATCTGGTCAATGCCCCTCTTCGTCCGCCACTCTTCGATCTTTACCAGTATTTCCAGCATAACCTGGGTGATGCCCAGATGGTTTCCATGAATTGAAAAATGTGTCTCAACAGGCAGTCCCGCTTTTTCAAGGTGGACAACCACCTGCTCTCCAACGGCAAGAGATGTCAGATCTTTGGGCTTGGATTGATTTAATCTTTCCCGCGCGTATTCTGAGATGCGTTCATTGAAATTGCCACACAGTCCCTGATCGGAGCCAAAAATCACAGCACCCTGGCGTTTTTTCCCTTCAACAGCATAGGCTGGCAAAAGATACTTTGGCGTATTCAGCAGCACGATCTGAATCCCCAGCTCGATAGTATTATTGTACTTTGCAAGCGAAGATACTGCCCGCTCATATTCTCTGATATTGAACGCCGATATAGTCTTCATTATCTTGACCAGTGAGAGCAGCTCGCTGGCGTTTTTGATCTTCCTCTTCAAGCGTTCCAGCTCTTCCATCCAGTCCCCCCTCATTTTTTCAGAGCATCTCTAGATACTCTTAGAATCTTCTCCTTCTCCTCAGAGCTGAGCCTTCCGGTGGACACGATCCTCTGGTATAATTCCGGTAGCTCTTCAGAGAGAGCCTTTCTGATCACCTTTTTTGCAGAGGGGATCTCATCCAGGGCAATTTCATCCAAGAGGCCGGCAGAAATTGCCAGAAGAATGGCAATCTGCTCTGGAGCTGGCATTGGCTCATACCTGGGCTGTTTTAGCACCTCGCGGATTCGCCGTCCGCGTTCCAGAGTCTTTCGCGTCTCATCATCTAGCTTGGTTCCAAATCTAGCAAAAGCTTCCAGCTCCTCAAATTGTGAGTAGGAGAGGCGCAGATTGCCTACAACCTCGCGGTAAGCCGGAAGCTGGCTCTTTCCGCCGACTCTAGAGACGGATTTGCCCACATCAATCGCAGGCAGTACTCCCTCCTCGTATAGATCCGGGGAAAGATAGATCTGGCCATCGGTGATGGAGATGAGATTGGTGGGGATGTAAGCCGAAATGTCCTGAGCTTCAGTCTCAATGATCGGCAGTGCTGTGAGGCTGCCGCCGCTCTTCAGACGAGTGGATCTCTCCAGGAGACGGGAATGAATGTAGAATATATCGCCAGGGAAGGCCTCTCTGCCAGGAGGACGGCGTAGCAGTAGAGATAGCTCACGATAAGAGCGTGCATGGTGGGTCAAATCGTCATACACGATCAGCACATCCTGCCCTTTCTCCATGAAGTATTCTGCCATGGTGGTAGCAGCATACGGGGCAATGAAATTCAGACCAGGTGGGTCGTCCCCAGTAGATACAACGGCGATGCAATTCTTCATGGCGCCATATTTATGCAAATCAGCAATGACGCTTGCAGCAGCCGATCTTTGCTGTCCGATGGCACAGTAAACGCATATCAATCCATCCTCTTTTTGATTTATTATCGTGTCAAGGGCAATGGAGGTCTTGCCAATCTGGCGGTCCCCAAGTATCAGTTCCCTCTGACCTCTGCCGATGGGGATCATCGCATCCACCACCAGTATTCCTGTCTGAAGTGGAACATCCACTGCCGAACGCTCCATAATGGGGGGTGCTTCTCGCTCGATAGGTCGTCTCTCCGAAGGGCGGATTGGTTTACCGCCATCAAGCGGCCTTCCCGTGGCATCTACTACCCTTCCCAGAAGCTCTTCTCCCACAGGCACATCCATGACTCTTCCCGTTCGGCGCACCTCCTGTCCAGCCTCGATATATTCGCCCTTGTCGAGCAATATAGCTGCTATCTCTTCAGGATCTAGATTGAAGGCCATTCCCAGCTTGCCTCCCGCAAATATGATGAGCTCCTCGGATCTGGCATGAGGCAAGCCCTTGATGCGAGCAATGCCGTTGCCTACATAGGATATTATCCCTATCTCTTCAAACTCCAGTTGAGGCCGATAGGACGAAAGGGTTTGATGGAGAGCAACAAAAGTATTGGCCAGAGCTTTGCGAATTTCTTTATCTTCTCTCCCATCCATCCTTCATGTCACCCCTGATCTAGCTCACCCTTGCCTGGCTGGATTGCCCGAGACAGATCAGCTTTAAGGGAATTCAGATAGCCGGCTGCGCTCCAGCCAATCCTAGCATCATGGGTGCTCAACTGCACACCACATATCAGCTCAGGCTTGATCCTAAAAATCATTTTAGGCTTGGATCCGGTTTGATTACTCACGATTTTCACGATCCTGTGGCGCATCTCCTCGGGAATCTCAAAAGTGCTCTCTACAGTAATCTGCTCCTTGACGGTCCTGTAAAAATCCATT
>MVQH01000028.1 GCA_002067755.1 Methanosaeta sp. PtaB.Bin018 | reverse complement strand
GGGCGGTCGATCCGGGGACTTGCCAGGGTTTCGATGCGCGTTCCTGAAGGTGTAATGCGCATTTGCGGACGGACGAGCAAAATTGCCAGCGCAGAGGTGAGAAGGGATGTATGAGGTGCTGCAAAGAGATGCCCTTGCGCCGGGATTGACGCACCTTCGGATCAAAGCTCCTGATGTGGCCAGGAAGATGCAGCCAGGCCAGTTTGTAATAGCGAGAGCGGACGAGAGAGGCGAGCGCATTCCCTTGAGTGTGGCAGATTGGGATGATGATTCGGTATCCGTGATCGTTCAGGATGTTGGCGTATCCACAAGAAAATTGAGCCTCATCTCCAAGGGCAGCTTCGTCCTCAACATCGTCGGGCCACTGGGCAGGCCCAGCCAAATTGAAAACTTCGGAACAGTGGTCATCGTCAGCGGCTGCTTTGGCACTGGACCTGGCTTTGCCCTTGCCAGGGCTCTCAAGCAGGCTGGGAATAGCGTCATATCAATCGTGGAGGCCAGGAACAGCGATTGGCTATTTTGGCTGGATAGACTGGATAAGATCTCCGACAGGCTGATTGTAACCTGCAACCGCGCATCATCAGGCGATAGCTCTGCCACGAGCCCTTTGGAGGGAATTTTGGGATCGGAGAAGATAGACAGGGTCTATGCCATTGGATGTACCTTCATGATGATGGAGATCTCCAGGGCCACAGAACCAGATGGCATTCCCACGCGCGTCAGCCTCATGCCTCTGATGGTGGATGGGACTGGAATGTGCGGGGCCTGTCGATGCATCGTAAACGGTGAGCCCAAGTTCGGCTGCGTGGACGGTCCTGAGTTCGACGGGCACAGGGTCGATTGGGATAGTCTGGTCGAGCGCATGAGGAGCTACTTGGACGAAGAGACCAATGCACTGGATATCTGGGACAGAGAGAACTGGCACAGGGCAGCAGATCGAAAGGCATATGATCGAAGGTGATAGATGGATGTCAATCTCTTCAAAAGCCTGCCCCTTCGTGGCAAGAGAATGCCTGCGAGAGGGCTGCCTGGCCTGGTCGCAGGGGGATTGCAGGCTGCTTTCACGAGCAGCAGAAGTTCCAAGCAGCTTTGATTTGGTGCTGCGAAATGCTGCGCCTCTGATGTACAGATCTTTGCTGGATCTAGTATTGGTCATGGAGGAGATCTCTGGAGACTGCCAAAGATGCGGACCAGAGCTCTGGAATTATGCCCAGCAGGTCAGGGGCAGCCTCCTGGACGAGCTGATCAGATCTGAGCTTGCTGAGGTTGGGATAAAAAGCGATACGAGTGAAACCGATGAATCTTGAGCACTGAAGGGCAAACAAATGGCAGAGACTCGTTTCTTGACCAACTGTCCCAGATGCGGCTGTGTAGCCGAGGCATGGACAGACGACGGCGTGAGCGTAAAGGTACGCTGCAAAATGTGTGGGTATGAGGGGACGCTGCCCCATCCAGACCTCAAGGATGGTGCCTGGCGAGTGGGATAGCTGATTTGTAAGTGGTCTTCATTGTCCGTGGGCCCTTCGAGCCTTTCGCTCATTGCGATCTAGGTATTCCTTTATGGCCTCCACGATGACATCAGAGCGTTGGATGTAAAGAGCTCCCCTGCTCTTCAAAACGAAATTCATGAGTCTGTCGTTCAGATCCGGGCTGAGTTCCACCTCTATCTTTGGCATAAACGAAAAGTGGTGATTGTAGTATTAATATTTGAGTTTTCTCAAGGGCCTATGCGGCGTTTTTTCAGGATTGAGAGACGTCGATTTTTTGAGCGATAACTTTATATTCATTGATGCACATTTTTTCGACAAAAGCCGATGGAAATTCGGCTGGTGTGAAGTGTAGGGGTGTATATCACATGCGGCTTTTGATAGTCTCCAATCGTTTGCCAATTACCATGGAGGATAATGGACAAAGATTAAAAGAGAGCGTTGGCGGTCTAGTCTCTGGGCTTAAAGCGTACCTGGATTTTAAAGACCCAAAATCACACGAACTGGTATGCGATTATACATGGATAGGCTGGCCTGGAGCTACGATCAAAGATTCTGCGAAAAAAACGGTAAAATCAAAACTCTACTCCGATTTCCATGCTTATCCTGTCTTTCTTTCAGAGAGCGCAATGGATCGATTTTATCATGGTTTTTGCAACAGGACCATCTGGCCACTCTTTCATTATTTCACTACCAGTGTCTCTTATGACGACGCCAATTGGCAATACTATAAAAAAGTAAACGAAATTTTTTGCGAGTCAGTCATGGAAATTCTGCGGCCAGATGACATCGTGTGGATTCATGACTATCATCTCATGTTGCTTCCCAGGCTTATAAGAGAGCGGGTACCAGGTGTGCCCATAGGATTCTTCTTGCATATTCCATTTCCATCCTTCGAGGTATTTCGACAGCTTCCCAGCAATTGGCGAAAGGAGATCCTAGAAGGTCTTTTGGGATCCGATCTGATCGGCTTTCATACTCATGACTACACCCAATACTTCCTCAGATGCGTGCTCAGAATCCTTGGTCATGAGCATAATATGGGCCAGATCGCCCTAAATGACCATCTGGTCAGGGCAGATACATTCCCCATGGGCATAGACTTCAAAAGATTCAACGATGCTGCTACAAGCCCCGCAGTTCGCAAGGAGAAGAATGAGCTTGTAAAAGTGTTCTCTGGCTGCAGGATAATTCTCTCAATAGATCGCCTGGATTACACAAAGGGCATCGTAAACCGGCTGCAAGGCTACGAGCTCTTCTTGGAGAGAAATCCACAATGGCATGGAAAAGTGACCCTCGTATTGATAGTAGTGCCATCCCGCACAAAGGTGGAGCAATACCAGCAGATGAAGAGACAGATTGACGAGGCTGTCGGTCGCATCAATGGCAAGTTCGGTAGCATAAATTGGACGCCGATTTTATACAATTATAAATTTTTACCATTTAACAAACTAATTGCATTATATAATATAAGCGATGTGGCTGTCGTCACCCCCCTAAGAGACGGAATGAACCTCATTGCCAAGGAATATGTTGCTACAAAGACCGAAGGAAAGGGGGTCTTAATACTCAGCGAGATGGCAGGTGCCTCCAAGGAGGTCAGAGAGGCCATCATCATCAATCCCAACGATCTAGAGGAGATTGCAGTAGCCCTGAAAGATGCCCTGGAGATGCCCGAAGAAGAACAGATCAGGTGCAACAGGATTATGCAGTCGCGGCTCAGGCGCCAAGATGTTGTTCGCTGGGCTGACAGCTTCGTTCGGTCATTGCTGGCCATCAAAGATGAAGAGAGGAGTTTGGACTATAAACAACTGGTTCCTTCTGCAAGGTCGCGGCTCATAGAAGACTTCCTCCAGGCAAAGCGAAGGCTTCTTCTTCTGGATTATGATGGAACGCTCGTTCGATTCGCTGAAGCACCTCAATTGGCAAAGCCAACGGAAGAGCTTCAGCAGATCCTGAAGATGATATCGGAGAATCCCAAAAACGACGTCGTATTGGTGAGCGGGAGGGACAAGACCACTCTTCAGGGCTGGTTTGGATCCATGAACATCGGGCTCGTTGCTGAGCATGGTGTATGGATCAGGAAGAAGAACGAGGATTGGAGGATGCTAAAACAGCTGACCAACGATTGGAAGCCCAAAATTCTGCCAATTCTGGAAATGTATTCGGACAGGCTTCCAGGCTCCTTCGTTGAAGATAAGGAGTTCTCCTTGGCCTGGCATTTTCGAATGGCAGATCACGAGATGGCATCTATTGTGGCAAAAGAGCTCTTGGATGATCTGGTAAATTTTACTGCCAATAACAGCATACAGGTGTTGAAGGGAAATAAAGTAATAGAGGTGAGAAATCCAGGCATGACCAAAGGAGATGCAGGGTCGTACTGGATCTCGGAGAGCGAGTATGATTTTATCCTGGGGATAGGAGACGACTGCACTGATGAGGACCTATTTAAGGTTCTTCCTGAGACGGCTTACTCGATCAAAGTCGGGGCTGCCCAATCACTGGCAAAATACAATTTGACTAATTCTCATGAAGTGATAAATCTGTTGCAGGCGTTAGCAGATTGCGAGAACTTTGAAGACTCAAATCGCGAAAAATCTTGAAGATCTATCTCCTACTCGCTCAACCATCTCTCGAATCTCATCCTAACACTCACTTTTTTGAGGGTCAAAGTGCCGTCTTGGCTGCATTCTATCGCCAGCTCATCCTCGCCATTCATACAGGCCTTTTCTCTGATGGCATCAGGCAGCATGACTCTTCCGTCAGAGTCGATCTTGACGATCAGCGTGCTCTTCATTCCAGCAATACAACGGGGTAGCTTTAATTAAGCTTTATTTTGATGTGAGGTTCACATCAGTGCCAGATGAATCATTTTTTGAAAAGACACCCATGACCCAAGGTCGCCCATGTGGATGAAAATGGATCTTTGCGAGAACCATTTTCATGCCAAAAAAGAAGGCAGATCTAGTGCCTCGCCAGGGGAACGTACTCCACACCTGGCCTGCTCCTGCCCACTTCCATTCGGTAGAGCTTCATCAGCTCATAGACCTCCTCGGGCACATTGGTCTGGACACACTCGCCCAAAAGCGCCTGGCAATCCTCGGCCATGAATGGGTGGTCGTGAGTGTATTTTCCTGAGACGAACTCCTCGATGAGAGTGTCCATCTTGTCGTCCCCACATTTGCCTGCCAGGATCTTCTTCAACAGGACTTTCATCTGGTCCAATGCCTTCTTCGCCTCTTCGACGTAGATGAGCGTCTTGTCATCCATCTCGTCCAGCTTCTTCTTCTCGGCCACCTTGAGGAGCGATGTGGCAGGATAGACGCCCTGCTGGTCTCCCAATTGGGGGTCGACTGGACCCAAGGCAGCGTGCTGGTCCATTATTATCTGGTCAGCTGCAAAGGCGATTAATGTCCCACCGCTCATTGCATAGTGAGGAACGATCACAGTCTTCTTTGTGGGGTGAGCTTTCAGGGCCATGGCGATCTGCGTTGCAGCCAGGGCCAGGCCGCCGGGCGTATGCATTATGATGTCGATGGGCACATCCTTCTGCGCTCCGCGAATGGCCCTCAGGACCTGCTCGCTGTCATCGATGTCGATGTAGCGTGCCAGGGGGATGCCAAGGAAGCTTATGACCTCCTGGCGGTGGATGAGCGTTATGACCTGAGTGCTTCTTTTCTTGCCAAGCCTCGTAAGTACGCGCCTCCTCTCCATCTGCAGGTAGTTTCTCTGGGCCATGGGAACGAGGAATAGCAATAGGAATAGCAGGATCCAGAAATTGTTGATCAGCGCATCAACGCCAGTCTGGGCTTGAAGAAGGCTCATCAAGTGATATGTGCCGAGGATCATATTTAAAATTTGTGAGATTTCGCCATCGAGCGTTTTAACTCTGGGGAGCGGAGAGGGCGCAGCGGGAAGTCCCCATCGTTCAGGGCGTGGTGGGAGGAGTTCACACTATATCGCATACAAAGACCATTTTTTCAGTGTCCTGCATGGGCTTGGTAGGCATCCCGATCCTCTGGCTTTCGACCTCTTTGTGCCTGGGATTGAATGGGTCCCAGCCACCTACGCTACTTCCTAGCTTAAATGCTCTTCTCGATTCGTAGGCGACCTGAATTGATGATGCTGCAGCAGCGACTTCTGGAGCACTCTTGGCCATTTCGCTGATCTGTGCGGTGACAAGGGGTTCTTTGTCCACAGTGCTCACGTTGAGTGCTATCTTGTTCGAGGCGTTGGTGTCCAATGCCGCAATTTTCTGAGAAGTTCCGATCAGTGATTCTCCAGCGGTTGTGTTGTTCATGGCTGCGTAGCTCTTAGTAATATTATTCAACGACGCGTTGTTGTCCTGAGCCGATACAGCAATCGATAGAGCAATAGTTGATGCAATCATGAAAACCAAGGCGCATGTGATGTACTTAATATGCCTGTTCATGTTATCCTCCGGGGCTGTGGATGGATCGTCAGCATATCAAATTAACTCATCAATGCGGAATGAAAATAAATGACTTCCTGAGAATTTTCCCAGGATTGTGGATCATTCAAATTAAACTATGTTGCAAACGAACATCATTTTGCTCAAGTCTTTCAGCGGCTTGACAGTTATGCCAACTTCAAAGTTCTTCTGCGATTTTGCATTATCGCTATTAATCTGGAAGACCTCATTGGACTTGAGACCAGTTCCAATAACGAAGATGGCGTTCTCTGATGATCCAATCGGTTTAACCTGCGGAATCGATACCTCTGTGGATGCTCTGATGTCGTTTGCCAGTACTGCTCCTGTTGCCGTGACATTTGTAAGTGCCGTCTCATTCAGGGCTGGCGCAGTCT
>MVQH01000027.1 GCA_002067755.1 Methanosaeta sp. PtaB.Bin018 | reverse complement strand
GCGCTGAGCCCTCGCAATGTCCAAGTAGTAAAAGAATCCATGGTATATAATAGTATTATTAGTATATAAACTTTTTCCATACTGTTGTTACCAGTAGGTTTTTAGGAGTCCTCCCTAAATTGTGGAGTTAAGGTTCGATGTTTGTTGTTCGCCAGGAGAAAAATAATTCCTTTTTCTCCTTTGCTCAGCATTATCCCTCACTCCTGAATTATACAATTGGGCATTCGATATATATTACTTTTCTCCGCATGCTGGGCGAAAGTAATATCATCCCATCAATTCCCGACTCGCCCGATTAGATATGTCTCGAGAATACCGGACCGCGCTCCAGTCCATCCCACAGTAGGCATCTGCTAGGGGGCAGCCACACGGCCCCGCCAGCCCCTCGTGCAGGGAGAGGCGTGGCATCCAGGGGGCCAAAGAGCTTCAGGGCATGGGGGACCGGCGCGCATACGTGTGGACAGGAACTATCCTGGCCCGGAAGAGGATGGATCTTGGATGCGGGGTACGGGATTCGAACCCGCGAACTCCTGCGAGACAGGATCTTAAGTCCTGCGCCTTTGGCCAGCTTGGCAAACCCCGCGCCATTCTTGGCTTCATGCGCAATGGAGCATGATGGATAAATCAGTTTCCCATGCAAGACAGGGAAAAAAGTTTTGCAGGCCACTATCAGGCCTTATGGAGGGTCACTAATTTTGGGCAGGTGGCATATCAGCGCTGGTGCCTGTAGCTGCAGCCTGGCCTTCTTCCACATGCAAGCTGGCCAGCAGGCTTTGGGTGACGTCCTGCGGATATGTTGAAGTCATGGCAACATAGGTTTGGCCAACTGATACTGGTCCGCACTCGCTGCAATCTTTTGCGTCCAGCCAGTACAAAGCACTGTACAGCTTGGCATCTGCGGGTATTCCCTGAACCCCAGAGAGGGGGACGAATGTGGCTGCAAAGCCTGCCTTTCCATCGATGACCGTATCATCGATAGCGGTGGCATTGAGGCCGCTGAGGTACATCTGCAGTTGCATCAGGCTCTTGTGCATTGAGAGTGTTGCATCGGTCAGGTCGTTGTAGTGTGTTACACCAATTATTGCATAGGTCGAGTTATCGGTGAATATGCGCATCTGATATGCAGTAGCATAAGCATTTTGTGTAGGTTGAGCCGTTTGAATCTGATACTGTATATTCGTGTTCAGGTCGAAGGAGACCACATAGGGTCCAAGCTGGCTGCTATCTGGAGTTGCCATTGCCAGTGATGATATCATCAGCAAAAAGGCTGAAAGCAATAACAATTTCACTTAATTTTCACCCCATCCAACCTCAGCGCTTTCATACTAGAAAAGTCTTCCTCTGATATAGATCTCGTATTATTCCCTTGTGAGCATCAAGTGAGCATCAAGCTCAAATAGACAATTGGTCCCTGCAGCCCTAAATGGAGCCACAAAGCAACTGTCCTGGGATTTACACCCTCGTCCTTTACATGAGCAGAGCGCAGGAGATGCAGATTGGCTCACTGGGCGTACTTGGATTTGAACCCGGTTACTACTCCTACACTGGCTCGGCAAGAGGTCCAGGCGGTCTGAAGCGTGTGGACAGACACATTCAGGTTCTTTTGGGCCAGAAGAAAACAAGGAGATGGCATATCGATTATCTTCTGCCCCACACGAGCCTTCTGCAGGCATTCGTCACCAGAACAACACTGAATCTGGAGTGCCAGATCGCCGCCTCCATTGGAGAGCGGCTCGAGCCGATTCGTGGCTTCGGCTGCACAGATTGCCGTTGCATAAGCCATCTGCACTATTCGGATGATTTGCCAGGGATGCTTGAGGCGGTCGGTCAGGCCCATCACGAGCATGGATCGGATATGTAGGCGAATACGACCTGCACCAAAGCCCAGCTGTCAACCGCCACGGCCCGAAGTCCGTGGCTTAGGTTGACTGGTTGACATTGGATGGCAAATCCCTGGATTTCTCTGGTCAGCTGTTCTCAAGGCGAGAGCTTGACGCCGTTGTAGGGTACAAGCAATACCCTACATACTCACCATGTTGCCGCAGTTATCTGCCAGTTGACGATTGATCCACGTTCACCGTCTTTGTGCAATTAGATCTTGCAGTGCCCCAGCTTCCCAGGGATGCCGCAAATCCTTTGCCCAACCGATCAGCGTTGAGGAACTTATGCAGCGCTGTATACCTGCCTCCCACCTACATATGTCGCTAAGACCTTCGGGTTGTCTTTGGAAAAATTATCCAATGGCACATAATAAAGATCCTGGTCGTACACAACTATATCTGCTTTGTATCCCGGATATAGAACTCCCGTATCATTTCTCGATGTGGTGGCCGTGCTGCCAGTGGTCAAGCCACGAATGACCTCTCTGACACTTAAGGGCAAGTGAATCTGTTGATCTCCACCACCCGTAGTTGCAACTCTGATCACCATGGTGGCAGGAGAATACTCCGGCGGAGAGACGCTGAAATCGGTGCTGATCCCAACTGAAATCTTGCTGTCAATGAGCTTTTTGATGGGATACGCCTGCGAATTATGTTCCCCGTAATAATAAGCTGTATCATCTTCCACGGACCAAAAGGCCGGTTGAACAGTCGCAACGACATGGCCATCGAACTTTTTGATCCTTTCTATTTGCTCGTCGCTTGGGAATGCCATATGTATCAGTGTGTGAACTCCTGTGAGCTTTCCTTTTTTGGCTACTACCTTATCGAGCGCATCAAGCACAGCCTCGATGGCCAGATCTCCCTGCACATGGTAGTGCATGTTCATCCCATAATCTTCAACTCTCTCAACTATGCGTGTGAGGTTTTTCTCCCGTCCGCCTGCATCATCGGTATATATTTCCGCAATACCATGACCACCCTGAAGATTTTGCCAGCTTGTCCAGGCCTGCCCTCCTGCAAAAGCTCCATCCACAAAGATCTTGCAGCCCAGAAATCGCACCATATCAGTATCATTGCCACGATATTTCGCAGCATCATCTACATCGCTCAGGTTAAATATCGTATAGCAGTAGTTGATCCGCAAGGGCAAAGTTCCATCCTTCTCCATCTCATAGAAAAGCTCTGGCATCATAAAACGCAAGCCCGTCGCACCCATCAGGTCTACTGCACCTGTATATCCCAGCGATGCCCACTTCTTTAGCATAATGAGCGTACCTGCCTTTATATCTTCATCATCGAACTTGGCGAACATTTTATTCCAGGGCAGTGTCATCGCAGATTCTCTGAGCATGCCCGTGAGCCTGCCATCTTCCATACCCATCTTCCCTCCAATTGGCACGCTGGTAGATGGAGTTAGCCCTGCCAGTTCCATAGCTGCAGTATTAACAACCGCATTATGGCCAAGTTTATCGCCTAAAAATGCAGGCCTGTTGCCTGTCACCTCATCTATTTTAGCAAGATCTTCAAGAGACCAATTATCGTAATCCCGAAGAGAGAAGCCCGCTCCAAGGATGGTTCTTTTTTCAGGGGCGGATTTGACTTTATCCTCCAGGGCTTTGGCCATGGAATTCGCATCTGTGCAGCCGATCAGGTTCGCTCCCACGTAGAAGAAGTACCCAGATTCCATGAGATGTGCATGGCTGTCGATAAAACCAGGATATGCAGCAGAACCGTTCAGATCGATGATCGAAGCATCTTTATGCTGTTGAACGCTGACATTTATTGCTCTGACGACGCCGTTTACCACAAGAAGGTTATCTGCTTTTTTCTCTTCATCAACATAAATTGATCCATTGGTAAAAAGCTGGATGCTGTCCCGCTCAGTGGCATTTCCTGGGAAAGGCCACAAAAATAGCACAACCAAGAAGATGCAAAGACTGCTTTTAATTTTCTTCATTTTCGTTCCTCAATTCAGACATAATTAATTTGTACTGACTTGACTTTCGTACATTAACTTTTCTCTTAAAGGCTGTGTAATTCAAGAATATTTTGAATCGAGCTGCATGAGATCTGACATAAACCATCTCCCCTGTGCCTCTGCGTCTCTGCGCTTGGGTTGGAAGATCGCGTTTCAGCACACAGTCGCGAATAACATAGAGACATTTTGCGATTCAAGTCCACCATGTACTAAATTGCGAGTAGCACAAGTTCGACTTTACGGGGTGCATGGTAGCGGGCAAATGACTTGTATTCGCGACCCAGCGAATTTGAAGGTTAAAGGTTGCACAAAGATTGCCGTCAATGACGGCGATAGTTGATCAGGCAGGTCAAGAAATTGCGAATCCAGGTGAATGCCGATCAGAGAAGGTGGCAATCCAGAACTCCTGCTAATGGCGGCAGGCCTTACGTATCATATCTGGATAATTGAAGAGATTGTATTGACCGAAGTGGTGCCAGAATAAGGCAACACATGAGGGAGAGATTACCCACGTCCGAAACGCATTTATAGCTAGAAATAATAAAAATGCACTGAAGGGATTAAATCTATTTAATTAGCTAAGGTCATTGATAGGGATTGAGGGGATGGAAGGGAGTAGATGAGGAGAGGTAGCTTCAGGCGCAGACTACCTCGTGGTAGACGCAATTTATTGGCAAGCCCAGCTCTGCTTGTTACAGCCGTCTTTCTGGTTCTCCTGGTTCCAGCCCTCATCTATCTCTTTCCACATGCTCCATCCTCCCATCCTGAGATTTCTTCGGCGAGCCGTCTTGCGGATGATATGTCATCTCCTGCAGTGGAAAAAAATTACGCCACTGCTCCTGAACCGGTCTTGCGGGTAGCTTCATCTGAGGCTTCTTTGCTTGCAACTGTCAATTCCTCCTCGAGCGTATCTAGGATTCTTCTCGAAAATACAGGCTCCTCGGAGCTGCAGCATGTGCAGGTCTTGATTGGGGAAAGAGAGCTGGGGATCCTATCCCGTCTAATTCCCGGAGAAAAGAAAGTGCTGGCCACGAAGGGCAATGTAGAGAAAATATTGGTATTGGCCCAAGACGAAGCCGGTCAGGAGATCGTGGGCACTGTTAAGTATATCCAGTCGAACAAGTCCGCGGCACCCTCGAGCTCAACTGAGCAAGATACCCCTCTTCGTACCCTATCAGCTCCAATGGCTTCCAGTACACCCTCAGGCTCGTTTGCCCAGGAGTCTGCAGCCAAAAGCCCGGCACCAGAAGAGACCGCAAATTCCAAAGTTCCCCACTTCAGCCTGACTATTTCTTCCAATAAAACCGAGGGACGAGAGGGCGAAATAGTGGGTTTTAGATGCACAGCTCAGAATGTGGGGCCAGTTGAGCTCTCCGACGTCAAGATATTTTGTGCTGGCAAGATGGCATCCACCAAATTCCTCCCTCCTGGCGAAGAGCTGCTCTTGGATGGGGCCCTGCGAATAGAGGATAACGTGCAGCTCTTTGCAGGCGCCGTTGGCCAAGACGCCAAGGGCAATCTCTACACGAACAATACCTCGATGGCCATCTGGAAGATCTCCCCGCAGATCAAACTGGAGGTCGAAGCTCCAAAGAGCGTTCATCGCAATGAGAGCGTCACCATCCATGTCAAGGTTGAAAATTGCGGCAGCTGCAATCTCACCGACATAAACGTCTCCGACTGCCTTGGCGAGATCGGCCAAATACAGTTTCTGGGATCTGGCGCTGTCCAACTGCTGCAGAAGGACAGGGTGATAAAAGAGAGCATTCATGGCGAGGTCAAGGTCATCGCACACGATTCAGCGGGCAGCGAGGTTTACGCAAGCCATGGCCTTGACATAAAAGTATTGAATTCCTCGCTGCAGATCCAATCGGAGAACGCACAGGTCAGAGCATATCCTGGCGAGCCTGCTGAGGTTACCTGGATCCTGAGAAACACCGGTGAAGAGATCCTCAAGAACGTAACCCTGGACGGTGACGGCAAAAAATGCATGCTCAGGGAGCTGACCCCCGGAAAATCAATTCGCATGGCTGCGATATACTGCAAAAACAGCACTACATGGATAAACGTCACAGCGCGGGGCGAAGATGTGAGCGGATATGAGGCCTTTGCAGAAGGCAGCGTCCACCTCACAGCTCTCAGGCCTGCCATCAGCCTGAAGATCATGCCTCCGGAACTTGAAGTATGTCCAGGAGAGACTGCAGACATATCCGCCCTGGTCACCAATTCAGGAGACGATGCCCTTGAAGACGTCATACTTACCCAGGACGGGTCGACCCTGGCGACCATTGACCGCATAGATCCAGGCGAGTTCAGGGTTGTAAATTCCAGAACTGTGATATCCGCAAACTCCACCATCCAGTTAGAAGTGTCTGGAAAAGACTCGCGTGGCCAGACCTGGTCAGATGCTGGCAGCGTAAAGGCAACCGTCGTAGTCTCAGCCATCAAGGTGTTCGTCAGCGCCTCGCCTCCTGCCGTGACTTCGGGTGGCAGCGCCAATATCACCTGCACAGTAGCCAATACAGGAAGCGTTCCACTTTACAACATATTCGTCATCAGCAAGCAGTTCGGGCCCCTGGGAAACATCGAATATCTAGCGCCAAAGCATCAGACTACGGTCTTTTCGCTGAAGTCTGTCGAAAAGGCTGTAAGCGACGTGATATTTGCAGAGGGATTCACCCAGGACAGGAAGTCCGTGCGGGGATCGTGTGATCTGCACATCGACCTTCTGGCTTCGCCCCGGAAGGAGACTTGGAGCTTGGCGCCAGATCGCACAACATCGCAGGATTTGGGCACCAAGATACTGGGCGCTAATATCAGTTGCGGCAACGTGAGCATGGCTTTTGGCCTGCCATCAGAGGAGGAGACCACTTTGGAGTTCTCCAGGAAGGTCGCAAGCGATGTAGATCGCTCTACAGTGCTGTCCAACAATCTGGTCATGGATGGAATTTCGAGCCTTCTGCGCTATGTGGAAAAGATCCTTGGGAGGGTCGAGGACAAGTCCCAATCCTCTGCGGCCAGGGAGCTCTCTCCTGGAAGAGTGGAAGACCTTTCGGCTGCAGGGAACTATGAGCTGAGCATTGCAGGAGTCAAAGGCTCGGAGCACGGGGCGATAAGAATCCTGGATGTGAGCGCAACGCCGTCTCAGCCCGCAGCAGGAGAGCCAGTTAAGATATCTGCACATATAACTAGCCCCGCTGGGATAAAATCTGCATCTGTGAAGTTTGGCATGGCAGACTCTCCTCTCACCAAACAAGATATGCTTGAAGTGGATAGAGTTTATGATTCTCCGATGGTTCTGGAGTCGGGCAATTCCATGGATGGATACTGGAGCTGTTCCATTCCTGGAAAAGACTCAGGCGTCTACATGGTGCTCTCTGTCTGGATGACAGATGGAGAGAACACAGCCGAGGGAGGGCCTTACATGCTCCACTGGAGCACAATTAACGCTGCAACATCTGCAGAGCAAGGCGGCAATGTCGGAACTATTGCTCCTTCTGCTGCAAAGAACGGTATGCTATTCATCGAATCATCTTCCGTTAAAGGCAAAGGAGAGGTCTCCATCAAAGATAGCTTCCAGGGGTCGGCTATGAACTACAATGAGAAGATGATAGGCAATGGATCCATCAGCCTTGAGACGCTGCGTTGCATCGACCGGAAGAATGTGGACAACTTTACAGAGAAGAAGGATCTGGTCTTCACGGGCGGCAATCTCAAGGGCCATCAGACAGTGGAATCTCCCAGGTTTCAAGGGGGTCTGGGCGCCTCAGTAACGCAGAGGTTCAACCTCAGCCATGTGGACAAGAGCGAGACCGCTAGCGTCAGCAGTGCCAGCCCAACCAACAATACCCTGACCTTCAAAACCGATCAGGCCTTCGACGGGACCTGGAATATTCAGACCAGGTATGCTAAATTCTTCAAGAAGATAAAGGCAGATCAGCAGTACACGGGCTCCTTCCAGACAGAGAAGGCCATCAAGTTCCAGGACGCAGGGCAGAATTGATGGGTGTGGTCCGAGGTCATTTTTGGCTGAATTTTGCAATCTCTGCTATTTCTTCGTCTCTTATTATCGAATTGATCTCGTTTAGATCCTGCAATAGACCAAGGCCAGATGCCGTCGTTTTGTATACCCTATTCTCTTTTATGAGATATCCATGCTCCGTCAGCCATTCCAGATATGATCCAGCATTCTTGAAGTTCAGGTTGATCTGGTAGACTATTTTGGTCTTGGTCGATCCATCCGACCTACACATATCGAGAATGCTCTCCAGTATCTCCAGCTTATTTCGCCGTGCCATTCATCAGGCCTCGTCGAGAATGCCTAACTACAGACAATGTTTTCATGAGAGATCATAAAACTTTCGTAATTTTTGAAGCTGCATGCTGATCTGTTTCCATAAGAGTTAGGCCGTTAAAGTTAAAATAAATCGAAAATGTTCTGGAAGAAATTAAAATTCTTTGGACTCATCTCTTCATGGCCGCGATGATAGCGGCATCCAGATCCTGCACAGCCCTTTGCAGCTCCTCGTCATCCGCCGAACTCTTGAGTTTTGCCAAGTCCCTGCGGAGAGGACCGAGCCGTAAAGCTGCGCCTTCGCTGGATGCAGCGAGCTGGCGGATCCTCTCCAGCCTCTTGCAGCGCGCATTTGGCATTTGCAGAAGGCTGAAAAGCTCTGCAAGGGCTCTTTCGATCCTCTTGCCACGATCGGTCAGTTCCAGATATCTGATCCTGCCCTCCGGTCGGGAACGAATCAATCCATGTGCCTCAAGCTCCGAGAGAATGCTGGATGTATGAGGAAAGGTTGAGTCGATGCGCTTGGCGATCATGGCGGCATAGGCAGGCTTCAGTTCTCCGACCGCCAAAAGGGCTAAAACGGGCTTTTCCCGAAGGAAAAGCCGTTTCAGTGATTCAGACATGGTTTATTTACGAACCTCAGGCTACAACAGATGTCGAATTGGCCTGTACCTGTGTTGGACGGATGGGCACTGCCTGCGAAGCTTCACTTGGCAAAGCTATGTCTAACTGCTTGTTGAAGTCGTAATACAGGTCTGATGTCTCAATGCTGACGGATATCTCCCCGAGCCGCACTGATTGGTTGAACATCTTCATCTGGCCCGTGGTTGGATCCATGCCTGCGATGAGTTCGGGCGTCATGTTGAAACTACTGCTGCTCTGATATTTCACTGGCAAATATGTCTCCTTTGAGATCCAGACATATTTTTCGATCGCACTCGTCTTATTAAACTCCGTGCGGTTGATGCTAGGCATGAGCATAGGATACTGGGTCAATTGAGCGGCTATGCCGAATGCTGTGTTGTAGAGGCCCTCCAAATCAGCGCTGCTCGTTATGATCTTCAGCTTATAGGCATCTGTCCCCTCGACGCTCTCCGAGCCGACCTTCTCGAGCTGAGACTTATTGATCTCCTCAGCCAGGGCTTTTATCTGATTGTTATTGTATTGGCCCCAGATAGCCTCAGCAGACCTCGGATCGACGAGATGTGTCCAATTTCCAGCATCATTTTTTACATAGGTTGAGTTCCCTATCTGGTACACAGCTGCGTGCGTTGTGCTGGTGTTCTCAGCCTGGCCAGGCATCTGCACAGTGGTCTTGGTTGAGCCGGTGGCAGTTGCCTTAAAGCTAGATAGGTTCACAGATGCTATGGTCTCAGCGCTCTCCATGATGGTGGTAGCGTTCTCTGGGGTGGCGTTGATTCCGACGGCATTGAGCTTCATCGTCTGAACCATGGAGCTTTTGAGGCTGTATGAGCTCAAGTTCTCTGCCGATCTGATCTCCAGTGCCTTGAGCTCCTCTGCGCTCTTCTCCGCGCCGGTCTCACTTGGGCTCCTCTCCATGCAGCCCGATACGGCCACGGCTATGAGCACGAGAACCAGTAATATCTTATTCATGTCATCATCTCCGAATAATTACACTGCAACCAATTTGCATAACTTGCGCCTGAGTTCCTAAGATGTGGGGACTCAATTTAAATCCTTTCCGATTTTTACTCCTGAGGAGGGCAAGGCCATTCATTTGGATCTGGCCGGCACGAACTTCTCGCCAGTGATCATCTCAAAGAGCTTGATGTATATCCTGCAGGTCTCATTCACGACCTCGGGAGGAAGTGCCGGTATAGGAGGCTCGGCGCTGCCCGCATCCCTGGCGGCATAGAGCAGGTCCTTGTAACCGGTTTGCCGATAGTACTGGCGCACATACTCCTTGGAGAGGTCCACGAACTCCCCTGCGTCATATCTGGCCTTGTCCCAGAAGCGATCCTCGTCTGCCGTTCCATAGACATCCACCACCATGATCCTCCGGTCCTCGTCGAATGCCAGCTCCTTCTTACCATCGACATGAATAAGCCCTCTAGGTGCAACACTTCTGTTGATATCTTCGTCGATTTGCAGCACAATCTCCCTGGCCTCCTCGTATTCCTGGGGCGCAAGGCCCGAGATCTTCAAAGCATCTGCTTTATTCAGCAGCCGGTCAGTCTTCTCAAGCTTTGTTGAGACCTCCAGAAAAGGCTCAGGAAGGGGCTCACCATAGGTGATCTTATGTCCAGAGGCAAAGCCCAGCGCCCCTGCTGGGATCTTTCCTTCCCTCACCCGATCGAAGAGTGAGCCTGCAACATACCATCGACAGATGAACTCCAGGGGTATGAGGAAATTCTTGGACCTGCTGGTGATTTGATGCGGCTGGAGGATGTCCACCTTCTTGCAGAGCATGCTGCCGGGCGGGATGAACTCCAGAAAATGGGTCTTGATGCCCATCTTGGCAGCTCTTTCAAACCAGTAAACTCCCTCACGGCAGAGGGTCTCGCCCTTAAAGGGAATGAGGCTGGGGATGACCTTGTCAAAGACTGAGATGTTGTCAGTGAACTTGAACTCAAGACGATCGCCCAAGTCGTAGGCCTCCTTCACCTTGCCCTTTATCAAAAGCTTGCGTTCCATTAGGCGCCAACTTTCATTAGGCAAGATGATAAATTTTTGCTTTTAAATGAGGGATTAACAAAAAAATTGGAGGGACTTACTCGAAGTCCTCTCCGCCCATGCCGCCGGGCATGCCGCCTGCGCCGCCAGGTCCGCCCGCCGGTCCGCTTGACTTTGAGGCTATGACATCATCGATGCGCAGGATCATGACTGCAGCCTCGGCTGCCGAGTTGATGGCCTGAGTCTTGACCCGCAGGGGCTCGACTACGCCCAGATTTAGCATATCCACTGGCTCGCCGGTGTCCATGTCCAGGCCAGCGCTCTTGACGCCTTTCTCATGCTGGCTGCGCAGCGCCACCAGTGAGTCGATCTGGTCGAGACCCGCGTTCTCTGCCAGCGTCTTGGGTATGACCTCCATGGAGTCTGCGAAGGCCTCGATGGCTAGCTGCTCACGGCCTCCGACAGTGGCTGCGTACTCGCGCAGTCGCAGCGCCAGCTCTACCTCCGGGGCCCCGCCGCCTGGGACCAGCATCTTGTCCTCGACTACGACGCCGACGACGCGAAGTGCATCTTCCATGGCCCTGTTCAGCTCATCGACCACGTGCTCAGTGCCGCCGCGCAGGATTATGGAAACCGACTTTGGATTGTCGCACTCTTCGACGAATGTCATCTTCTCATCGCCGATCTTCCTCTCCTCGACGAGGCCTGCCTTGCCAAGGTCTTTGGCATTCAGGTCGTGAATGCTGGTGACGATCCTTCCACCAGTTGCGCGGGCAAGCTTCTCCATATCGCTCTTCTTGACGCGCCTGACGGTGTATATTCCAGCATTGGCAAGGAAGTGCTGGGCGAGATCATCGATGCCCTTCTGGCAGAAGACGACATTGGCTCCTGTGGCTTTGATGGCATCCACCATGCCCTTCAGCATGGTCTCTTCCTGATCTAAGAAGGCCTGCAACTGATCTGGGGAGGTGATCTCTATCTTGGCGTCCACCTCTGTCTTCTCGATCTCGATGGCTGCATTCAGCAGTGCGATCTTGGCTCCAGTAACCTTCTTTGGCATGTTGGGGTGCAGCCTGTCCTTGTCGATCACCATTCCGTGAACGAGCTCTGAATCGGTAATCCCGCCGCCCACCTTCTTCTCCACGGTGATGTTGTCGGTGTCGACGCTGCCGTCCTCGTCCACAACGGCTGTAACAGCCTTCACAGCCAGATCTGCCAGGCTCTCCCTTGCGGTCCCCGATCCCTTTCCGGTCATTGCTGTGATGGCGATCTTCTTTAGAAATGCATCGTCTTTTACGGAGATGTCTACGCCAATGGTCTTCAGGATCTCAAGCGATTTGTCGGCTGCTGCTCTGTAGCCTGCGGCAATGACTGTGGGGTGAATCTCCTGGTCAAGCAACCCTTCAGCCTGCTTTAGCAGCTCGCCTGCCAAGACCACTGCAGTTGTTGTGCCATCCCCGACCTCAGCATCCTGGGTCTTGGCGATCTCCACCATCATCTTTGCAGCTGGGTGCTCGATGTCCATCTCCTTGAGAATTGTGACACCATCGTTGGTTATCACCACGTCTCCGAGGGTGTCTACCAGCATCTTGTCCATTCCCTTGGGACCCAGAGTCGTTCTGACAGCTCCGGCAACTGCCTTTGCTGCCATGATGTTGGATTTCTGTGCCTCGCGGCCAGCAGTTCTCTGGCTGCCTTCCTTTAGAATGAGTACTGGTGTTCCTCCAAATTGTCCTGCCATTCAATTACCTCCAATGTTATAGGATCAAAGTGAGATATCGGGTGTTTGAACTTCTATATAAATGCTTCGGTTTGAGCGCCTAGATGTGATGCAGGATCCTATAAAAAAGAAGGGGCCATGACGGCCTCTGACAGCCTTCAAAATAAATTGATGTACCTCTCGATCTCCCAGGGATGCACATAGGTGTTGTACGCATCCCACTCCAACAGCCCAAGGCGCATGATGTTCCCGAAGACGTGCTCGCCAAGCGCAGAGCGAATCACACTGTCCCCCTCCAAATAGTCCAGCGCCTCCTTCAGGTTGGCGGGCAATGTCTTGATGCCCATGGATCTGCGCTCAGCCTCTGTGAGATGGTACACGTTGAGATCCACTGCATCTCCAGGATCGATGCTCCTCTTGATGCCATCCAGGCCCGCTGCCAGGATGACCGCGAAGGTCAGATAGGGGTTGCAGGTTGGATCTGGCGAGCGGAACTCCAAGCGCGTGGAAAGTCCGCGGCCAGCTGGTATGCGAATGAGCGAGGAGCGGTTCGGCCCAGACCATGTTATGTAGACAGGCGCTTCGAAGCCCGAGACCAGACGTTTGTATGAATTGATGAGCGGATTGGCTATGGCAGTAATTGCGCGGGCATGCTCTATCAGTCCGCCCACGAAGAACCTGGCCAGATCGCTGATGTTATTTGGCATTTGTGGATCGTAGAATGCATTCTCATCGCCTCGAAATAGAGATATGTTGACATGCATTCCTGTGCCGGCTGCCCCGAAGATCGGTTTTGGCATGAATGTGGCGCGCAGGCCCTCTCGCATGGCTATGGTCTTGGTGACGTACTTGAAGGTGACAACTTTGTCGGCGTTCTTCAGCGCATCATCATAAACGAAGTCTATCTCGTGCTGACCGCGGGCAACCTCGTGGTGCGAGGCTTCGATTGTGAAGCCCATCTGGGTCAGCGCGCGAACGATCTCGCGCCGCACGTCCTCTGCAAGATCCACAGGTCCGAGGTCGAAATAACCGCCGAAGTCATGGGGCGTCGTGGCGGAGCCTCCATTCTGCTTCTCGAAGAGGAAGAACTCCAGCTCAGGACCGACATTCATCTTGTAGCCCATCTCCCGCGCAATCTCCAGCTGCCGCTTCAGTACGTTACGCGGGTCGCCCTCGAAGGGCTTTCCGTTTGGGAGGTGAACATCGCAGATCAATCGAGCCTCATTGGAGCCGTCCTTTGTCCTCCATGGAAGGAGGCTGAATGTGGAGAGATCTGGTCGGAGGACCATGTCCGATTCCTGAATCCTGGCAAAGCCCTCGATGGATGATCCATCGAAGGATATGCCGTTTTTCAAGGCCTTTCCCATCTGAGTTGCTGGAATGGCCACATTTTTTACAATCCCCTGAATATCAGTGAACTGCAGCCGGAGGAACTCTACGTTCTTCTCCTGAATGGTCTTTAGAACCTGCTCTTGGGAGTGCATTGAACATCATCACCTGCCAGTCGAATTATGAATTTTTATGATCAAGGCTCGACCTGGAGTTTTAAATATTTGGTGCTATGCTCTTCATGGAGATTTGATGTCTGGCAAGAGAGTTCTGGTGGTGGACGCGGGTGGCAGAGGAAACGCCATAGCTCATGCCTTTGCCAGGAGCCCTGTGGTCAGTACAGTTTATGTCGCTCCTGGAAATGCAGGCAGCGAGATGCTGGAGAAATGTCGCCTTGCATCGAGGCATGGCAGGGGTCCAAAGTCGATATCCGAGCTACTTGATTTTGTGAAAAAGGAGAGCATCGACCTGACCTTCGTGGGCCCTGAGGGCTACCTCTCGGAGGGGATGGTCAACGTCTTCCAGGAGGCTGGGCAGCGAATCATTGGCCCGAAGAGAGAGGCGGCAATACTGGAAGGCAGCAAGTGTTTCACCAAAGACCTGCTCAAGAGCCTGATGGTCCCTGTGCCTCCATGCCAGAACTTCTCCGATGCCGCAGAGGCTAAAGAGTACGCGCGCCAGTACTGCGCCGAAAATCCAAAGAAGGGACTTGTGATCAAGGCGGACGGGCTGGCAGCTGGAAAGGGATCTGTGGTATGCGGCTCGTCTGTTGAGGCCCTGTCGGCCATCGACAGAATCATGGTGAACCCCAGGCTCTTCGGGCCAGCGGGT
>MVQH01000026.1 GCA_002067755.1 Methanosaeta sp. PtaB.Bin018 | reverse complement strand
ACAGGCTCGCGTTTCCTGTGTGGAGGATAATTATGTCCACTTGAAGGAAGAAAGTGCCGCCTTGGCCGCCACACAGAACATTCTTTCGGACAACCAGCTCATTCAGCTCCGGCTAATCAACGAGCTGAGGGATGCGGCCAAGAAGAAGCCACAACCCGCGCAGAAGGACCGGGCCGATGTACTCAGGGCTTTGCTCGCAGCCAATGGCGGCAAGATGCTGGCGAAGGATGCCAGGAAGATGATGCACCTTTCCAAGGAACGGTTCTCAGAGCTAATCAAGATTTGTAGTTTCGTGGAGACCAAGCCTTTGCACTCAGACAAGAGGAATTCAGTTATTATATTAAAGTCTGAATTAGTTCCACGGAACTACTAACTAATTTTGCTCACATCTTAAGGATGATGCAAAATAGCATAAATTTGGCGTGAAATTGCCAAATTCCGTATATGCCTTACTTTGAGGAAGAGGAAGAAAAGAGAGCAATATACTACAAATAGGCTTTCAAGGGAGAGAAGAGAAAATTAGTTAGTAGTTCCACGGAACTAAAAAGATGGATGGGGCCTCAACGGCCCTCAACAACCCGCCTGCGAAGGTGCTTCTCATCTCTGGGCGGCTCGAAATGCTCCTTGAGGATCTCCCTGGTCCGTGGCCACAGCCTGTGACGCATAGCCACACTGCGAAGAGATCTCATGTTGAGTCCACTTCAGCCGTAAGCGTATCGATCTTCGCTAAAGCCTCATTAAGCGGCTTTAATGCACTCTGGCTGGCCTCTATCTCAGCTCGCAGCTTGTCCTCTTGAATCTTGTACTCTTCGAGTTGGGCCAGATCCGAAGGCAACCAGTTTGTGCGGATTTCCTCAGGTCTGACTTTGCCTTGGCCTCGGACGAGATTGAAGAGATCCCACGCCTTGACGGGGCCGCTTCTGATTGTGTTTTCGTGGTTTGCTTTGGCCTCTCGGAGATCGTGAGTTGTTTGTGCCCCATGCTGCTCCAGAATCCCTTCTATCTCTCTGGCGATCTCAACCAGCCTCTCAAGCTTTCGCTCCTCAACTGATATCTTTCCCTGCAGTGCTTCTGTCCCTGCTGAGACTGCGACTTTCACCGATCCATCCCGGCCTATGCTGGCGGACCCCAAAGTTGCCAGTCTCAACGACTGCAAAGTATTGACAGTTGAGTTGTATTTCTTCGCGAGTCGAAGCTCAACAGAATTTTTGACTATCGGGTATAATCGGTTCGGGTCCTCGTTTACGTAAGGCAAAAATTTTTCAATTATATCCATTCAAATCACCTGATCAATCCTTTTTCCATCTGTTTGAAAATCTCTTCTCGGTTCTGTTCGTATTCGTCGAGGCTCATCGCTTTGATTTGCGACTGAGTGAAAACGTGCTCGTCGCACCACACATGCCCACAATTGGGGCAAACGTTAGTTGCCATTTACATCACCACTGGAAGGGAGGACCTTGCCAGTGTTTGTGATGTAGTAGGGAGGCCGATGCCTTCCCTACCTGAAGCCTTTCGCAAGTCTCCACTCTCCGATCATAAGTGGGATGCAAATAGCGCAAATTAGATCATCATGAGCTCCGCTTTCAGCATCGAATGTAGTCTTGCCGCTAGGGGTTAAATGCTGCTTGAAAGCTGCTATCTCCTGCTCCAGCAATGGGAGTGCTTGGAGATCCGGCGCATAGTCAAACCGTCTATGTTGCATCAGGCTCAAGAAATTGCTAATCATCAATGATTTTGATATGTTGTAATTCTTAGTCACAGGATCGTGACGGGCCGCCTCTCCTCCAGTGAAGACAACCGGCCATAATTTTCTTGCGTCCTGGAATACGTGCGCCTGTTTTAGATAGTCCCGGATCGGAGCACCTAGACCGCTAGCATCCATGCAGAGGTGCGGCCCGTCATGGGCATGGCCTCTCTTCACATCTTCGGCCTCCAGCCGCTCGATTGTAGCAATGATAAGCTCCACGATCTTCGGATAGTCCACTCCTTTGATACGATCCAGTGCCTTGAGATGGTGCATGAAATCATTAATTTCAGGCGTCCATACCATATCGATAACTGCGAAGCTGGTGTAATCCAGAGATTTAGCCAGATCGCAGCCCAACAAATATCGTCTGACTTGTGGTATATTAATCACCTCAAATTTTCAATGCACTTACTGCGGGGTTCGCCAGGCTCTTGAATAGATCAGAGCTGAACACCGCACCTTCGGCTTCCATGAATTCACCGAAATATTCTTGCAGGAATTGGGCCTCGGTCATGTTTAGCCGTTCGTTGGCCAGGAACTCAGGAGAGATCCGGGCTATTTGATCGGCTGTAACCTTGATCTTTAGCCACTCGGCACCGCCCTCGGTCCAAATCTTGTGGAAGTGGCCCATCTTGCCGTTGGGGGTTGAAAGAAGAATCAACCGCCCCTGGTTTGTTGCCAGCATGGGCCGGATGGCTGTATAGAGATCGTCGCTTACTCGTGAGGCCTCGTCCTCGATGATGAGCGATGGCGCGCTGTAGCCTCGCAGGTTTTCCTCCTGGCCGGGCAGCGCTATGATCCTCGAGCCATTGGCAAGCTGGATGGACAGCTTTGTATCCTCTGCTAGCCCTTTATGATGAGGATCTACCTTATCGTAGAACTTCAGACATTTACGTTGAAGCTCTCCGGACTGCCTGAGCGTTGGGCTCACCACAAGGACCAGGGAGCCAGGGAAGAATACGGCCTGATGCACTGCCATGGCCGCGCTACAAGTGCTCTTCCCTGCCTGCCTAGAGACGTTCTCTATGACATATCGGGCCGGGCTCATCATTACTTTTTGAGCCCATGAATCGGGATAATAGGCCAGGACCTCATTAGCCCACAGCAACGGATCGAGCTTGAATGCCGCATCTCGAAGGCTCATCCCACCAGCTCCGGGCTATGCCTGATATGCTCCCTGATTACGGCCTCGGGGATGGAGTAGAGCTGTGAGACACAAACCACGCCTTCCTCTTCCAGAAGGCAGTTAATCAGCGTCTTATTCCGGCCGTCGCAAATGGGGCAGCTCATGCCGCCTCCTGCAAGGCCAGAAGCTCCTTTGCGACTTCGACTCTGAGCTCGGGATATGGGGCCAGGATACGGGCCAGGGCATTGCCTACCTTCGACCATTCCGGGCTCTGGTAGATGTTCAGCTGAGCAAGGTTGATCTGAGGCTGCGCCGCCAGCTTGCCCTCCAGCTCTGCAAGGAGCTTTCTCTGCTCTCGGAGTTCGCTTTCCAGGCCTCTACATTCCCGGATGTAGCCAATACATGCTTTGTGGTCCTCGGCCGCCTCTGCCTTTGCCAGTAGATCATAAGTCCGGGATTGGAGGTCTTCAATCCGGGCTCGGGCCTTCTGGTATTCGCTGAAGGTATTATCGGCCTGCAGGGCTTCTTTTGCATCCTGAGATTTTAATAATAACTCTGGAATGTGACTATCTTTATGTCTGGCAAGGGCATCTTTAGACAGTCCGAAACGTCGCGCTATGTCTCGGTATGAATCGCTACAGAGGAGCAGCCTATTGATTTCTTCAATGTCTCTGTGATTACAGACTGTGCACTGTCTGCCCATTTCAGCCCTCCACTACCGCAGCCTCGCCACACCCATCGTACTGCCTGCGGTCGTAAGCTGTTCTTTGCCGCTTCCTAGCGTTGGCTGCGTTGAATCTCAACAAGTTTGCTCTTGCGTTCCGGGTTCTCGACTTGCCTTTCCTCATACGGCTCCTGCACCTCCCTGGCCTCGGTTACCGGCCAGAATGCTTGATAATCTGGCATCGATCCTGGCGATCTCATCCGCCGCTCTCGACAGCTGCTCCAATAGGAATTTGCGGCGACGCTGAAGGGCTTCGGGTTCGGTCACGCCGAGACCTCCAGAATGCCCACAACACCGCGCTTAGCCCATGTCTGCGCTCGTTCCAGCGGGGCCTCGACTATTTCCCCTTCATGGAATTGGCGCATGTACGACTTGCCATTCGGGTCTTCCCAGTCGGTCATATAATCAGTGTTGAACCTGACTGAGGCGGTGACGCCAGATTTCAAATCAGTATCATTATTACGTCCAGGAAGTCCAGGATTTTCCTTACCCCTATCTTCCCTATCTTTATTTTCACTACCATTTCCATTTTCACTCTCTTTTTGCCGGAAACTAGGGGTAGGCTGAACCCTGGACTTCCTGGACGTAACACTGTTAAGGAACTTAATTCCTTGCCAACAATGGGGACGGTCCCACCCGGTCCCTGGCCTGGCGGAGGAGACGGGGACCTCGGTTTGGTCCTTCAGAAGTTCACTGAATTTCTTGCTGCTGATTGGCCGTATGCCGTGTGCCTGGGCATAGTCCCTGAAAGCATTGTAAAATAGCGTCTTCTCGATGTAGTCCGTGGCTGCTCCAGGTTCGCACTCATCCAGAAGGAATGCATAGACCGGATTGGCATTCCGCTTATACATGATTTCCACGTCTTCTACTGTCTTATCGTAACTGAACCGCCAGCCGTTCGCCCTTAGTCTGGCCAGGCCGGCCAAAGCGATATTTAAAAGACCGCTCAGCTCCTCGGGTTCCTGGAGTTTAGCGTCAAGGTCCGGGTCCGCTGTTCCCTTCTGCAGGTCGAATACATTCAAGAACTCGATCAGTATCCACCTGGAATAGAAGGCATAGGTATCATCCGGGCTCCTCGGCAATACGTTGGCCGAGAACATCAGCTTAGCCTTATTCCGGAAGCTGAAAGCCGGCCGGTATTTCTCTTGTGCACGGTTATCGTCTCCACCAGTGAGGTTTCGGAAGGCGGCCGTGTCCGAGAGGTCTTTGGATGGCAGATCCCCGCCTATGTTCGCCAGCTTCCCGTACAGGTCGGCTTTGGCGAACCTATCAGAAACGAGTTCTTGAAGAGTGACATTGGCAATGCTCTTCTTTCCGAGGAAAGCGGTGATAAGCCTGAGTAGTGTTCCCTTGCCGTTCCTGCCCGGCCCAAGGAGCATAACTGCTTTATGCACATTGTAATCCGGCCATAATAGCCATCCTACAATCTCCTCGATCAGGGCAACGTCTCCGGGTTGGGCAACCTCGCTGAGAAACTTTTGAATCTTCAGGGCTTTTGCTTCTGGATTATATACGACATCTATTTGAGCAGTGGAAAGATAATCTGGCGAATGCGGACAAAGCTGCAGGGTCTCCAGGTCTAAGAGGCCGTTCTTCACGTTCACTATGTTCCGATCGTTGAACAGGTTTCGGTCTACGTAGGTCCGGCGCTTCACCTTTCCTATAACATCCGCAACCAGCCGGTTGGAAGTCTTATCCCCGAATTCGCTTTCTAGCAACGCTTTAAGGATCGTCTCTCCATCATCCAGGTAGACGCCATGGTCATAGCGATAAAGCCGTTCCGTATCTTTTACAGTTTTGAAGTGGTGCTCTGCTATCCATTCAGGTATCCTCTCGTTGATCTCAGATAAACCGTTTTCAATATCCTCGCCGTCCCTGGCAATATGGCCGATGTCGTCATATGCGACGCCGAGTCCTTTGAGCTGTTTTTTATATTTCTTTAGGAATCGGTAAGCAGTTTTCTCTTCCTTGGGTGATAGATACCCGTCTGATAGGGCCTTCTCTATGAGGTCTTCATGCTCTTCTCTGTCGAATTTTGAGAAACCAGCGCCATCTTTGGAGGTCGCACCATCGCATACTTCAGCAAGCTTCCGGATTGCGTCGATTACGGTGGGGCCTGTAGGTTCCGCTTTGGCTTTTCGGTCCGGCTCCCATAGCGCCCGGAGAGCCTGCCAGTCCTTACCCTGGCAGGAGTTATGATAGCATCCGAAGGTTCTTTTTCCGTCCTCTCTAACGCCTATCCTGGCCTCTCCTCGATTATGTGATGAGTCAAATGGGCATTCTTCCAGTATGGCCAGGGTCCATTTTCCGCCTTCCTTGTCGATCCATGTATCAACCCGCAGGACGCGCGCGCCGTGGGCTTCTGCATACAGCTTAGGATCGAAACCCGACCGGCAGAATCTTGAAGCAGCATCCTGCCCGTTGGTCCCTGGGCCGCCGGCAAAAGCCCTCTCTTTCTTGATCTTGACCGCTGATGCAAGCTCCTCCAGCTTCTCCCTGGGAACGGTCTCCAGGGTCTCAGGTGCTTCCAGGAGCTTTGCCATCCGGTGCGGCCTGTCGGGCATATCGTCGCCTTTTCGTACCGCTGTCCCCGGTAGTTTCCAGATACGGCTGGGGTTATAGGTCGTGAGGTCCACCTTGCACCTATCATCAGAGAATCGCTTATCAAGCGCCTCTAAGCATGTCTTGATCAATTCGACATTCTCTTTATTGTTGTCAAGTTCAATCTTAGCCGTGAGGTGCCCGCCGTTTCCTGAATCGGCCCTTACAAAAGCGTTCTCTGGCCATCCTTCGGATACTAGATGTGCCTTGATCTCCAGGGTCTTTTCGAGGGCTTTGGTGTGCTCTTCGTCGCTTGAGCTTATCCCGGCAGGACGCATCGCGTCCACATCAATAGGCAGCCATTGCAGTGAGAGGACGTCTTTATCGGAAGTAGTCTCCTTGGCATTAAACTCAATCCGATTATAGTATCTGGCCAATAAATTATGATTAATTTTATTGAGCGTAATGTAAATGGCCGGGATTTTCCCGCTGCCGTTGCCTTTGTTGGATAGCTTAGCTGCTTCTCTGGCGGCCGTCTCAAGGTCATCGAAGTACCCTGCCGCGGTCTTGCCGTACTTCCCGGCCCTGGGACACCGCAGCTCAATTACGTCTCCTGGGCGATGGTAGGCCTTCAAGCCTGCCAGGATCTCGGCGGGGATCGCTTCGGCCATCACGACTGCCCTCCCTTCGCGAACCTGCGCAGCTGTCTCGTTCTGATAGCTTCGGGCTTCGGCTTTACCGCACGGTCTCCGATTTCGCGAATTGTGCCGTCCCGTTCAATCACATGTGGTCGGTCGCCGTGGTTGCATCCTTTGGATCGCCAGGGCAGCCAGGCTTTGTTTTGCGCTTCGGCACGCGAAATGTGCGCCCGGCCACGCCGATAGCCCATGCCCTTTCTGGCCTCAGGAATTCTTCGCCTGGACGTGGTGGTGCTGGTTGCGCTATCTGGTGGCATCTTCGGCCTCCAGATCGCGAATGCGGATTTTGCCATCTAATCGCATGCAAGCGACTTTGTGGCCAACCAGAGGCCGCAACCGCTGCTCTATTTCGGCTGGCAGTGAGATTGCTCCCCATGCGAATACCGCCACACATTGGCCTTCAGATTCAAAGATCCGTAGCAGTTGGCCGCGAGCTTCCTCCAGCTCGGAAAGGCGATGAGGAGATTCTAGGTAAGGTTTAAATTGAGAGCGATCATAATTCGTAGTGCACACCGTATAATGCGCGCGTGTTCGCTGGCCTGGCGGTTCGGTCTGGGCAACTTCGCCGCCTGGCCTAACGATACCGTTTTTTTTATTCATTTGACCACTCCCGGAAGGATTTGAAGCGCTCCTTCGGATTCTATCGAAAGGCTGACAATGGAGCCTTTCGAAATTTTATAGGTGTTGAGCCATGGAAGGGGGAGGGTTACGAAAAATGCCCCCCGTTCACCCATTCGCTGGATTTTTCGTGTTCCAAGGTCGATTCGCATAAATAAACATATATATCCAGCACTTTATATACTTTTGGTCTAATGTTTTTGAAAAGGGTATAACCATTTACGGATACCGAAAACTTGATTAAACAGAAGTGTAATAATCTGTTTAAATGACAAACCTAAGACGCCTGACATCATTACAAATAAAAGTTATAGCTGTCCTAATGGATTGCCGAGGGCATCCCCTGTGGGAATTGGCGGATATCTTAGGGGTGAAAAAGAACAACCTGTTGACTAATGTTATGTATCCGTTGCTGGCGATGGGGATCGTAGAAAAGGCACCCCCGAGGCCAACCACAAGAACTGCCTCCCTTCATCCGGGTAAGACCGAAATACCATATATTTTATCTACAAAATCAAATTGTCTTGAATCCGCTTGGTGGTGTTTGCTGGCCCGAGATCACGAACTCCAAGCCGAAAAATCAAAAATTTTTGCCACGATGCAAGCATCCGGATTCATCCCTGAAAATTACGCCAGAAGATTAACCGATATCGATCGGGAGGTCACACAAATAGGCAAGCAAATGAAAGCTTTAACAATTTTAAAGGAGAATCTTAGAGTTCTATCGGAAGATGAAAAAGAATATTTGGACATCCTGGAAGAACTGCGCTTGTCGAATCTTTCAAAAACGGAATTTAACGAGATCTTCGAGAGCCTGGAATTAAATACCTAAATATGAGAGATGTCGAGCCGGATGAATCGCCCTATCAAACCCCTAGCTGCGGTATGCACGCCAAATAGCTCCGCCCGCTCCTCTTTTCTGCCTGTCTTAAAATAATCGTGTCTGAGCGCTATCGCTTTTATTATTATTAGCAAGGGTAAGACATGGCTCTATTTTTGGGGCATACTTGATATACCCATGATGTGGACAATCCTGCCGGATATGACGTTTGCCATTTCTGAACTCTTGCCAACGAAAAACACACTCTCTCCCACATATAGGGCATCTTGTATCGGGTACGTCATCTTTTTTCATATCAACACCTCACCGCCAAATCCTCAACTTCGATAGTAACTGCCCTAACATCTTGTTCTTCACCCTGCGCACGATTTTCTTGGGATCTCCAGAGGCCAGGACCTCAATGTCCCTGGTAGTCCTGGCCGCCCTATACAGGCCGCTTGACACCTTCATCTTCTTTGTCATCACCGGAGGCTCCGGGCGATAGATTTTGCCGCGAGTGTGCCTGCCTGGTCCACGGGATGGACGCTTAACTGGCTGAAGAAAAACGAGGCCATCATTTCGTTGTCGGTTGTGGCTAATATTAGCGTTTCGTTGTCGACTATGCCCATGTACATGACGAACACAGGAAAGATAGTATCATTATAGTAGTCGACCGTCACGAACCCCGGATAGGGCTTGCCAACAACGCTGATATTTTCGTCGTAACGCAAGGTGTTCCACGTTGCTTCAATAACGAATGGTGATACCTTACCAACGGAGACTGTGACCATAGTACCGATTTTGGTCCCACCAACGAACGGCGCATAGATAAACGACTCTTGGCTCTGTGTGAGTCCGGGTGGAAAGAACCCACTGTCGTTTTGTTTGGTTATAAATTTGTCTGGGACGACATATAACCCAGTGTCGATCGCATAATGTTCTAGTTTTATGACACTTGCCGATCCTAACGTGACCATCATCATGGCCACGACCAAACCAATCATCATCCTCGCCATGTTTTCACACTCCTAGCTGTGGTATGCAGGCCAAATAAGCCTCTTTCAGCTCCTTAAGGTCAATGTGGTTGTACAGGTCGAACGCCTCTTTCCTGCTATCGCCCCTCAGCTCCTTAATGTACTCCCTGCGCATCCCGGCCCGGAAGAGGTGAGTGCAGAACCAGTGACGGCAAGCATGGGGGCTGAAATGGTCTTCCAGCCTCTCGGATCTGGCATTATGGAGCCCCACGCGAGCCGCCGCTTCAGTCACAGCCCGATAGACATCGTTTCTGGATATCCGATAGCCCCAACTGCTGAGAAATAGCGCACTCTCTTTCCTTCTATTGATACCTTCCCGGACCCGGAGCCATCGCCGGAGGAGATAAGCGGCCTCATCATCCATGAATAGGCTCCGGTTGCTTCTCTTAGCAGTAGGCTTCAGCCTGATAGTGTTTTCCACCAAATCCACATCAGAGATATCCAGAGTAACCAGTTCGCCGCGCCTCATTCCGGTCTTAAAGAGAATGGCCAGCATGGCTTTATTTCTGATATCTGGTTCTGCCCTGATCATCCGGGCCGCGTCTTCGACTGAAATTAGCTTTCTGGCGTGGCTATCTCCATTATCCTTGTACCTCCGCAAATATCTTTCTCGGATAGGAGGGACCGGGTTTGCGGCTATTATTCCCTCAAATTCCAGGAACTTGTAAAAGCTGCTCAAAGTGGAAAAGTAATTCTCGATGGTCTTTTGGGATGCCTCGCGGTCTTTTCGCAGCCATCGGATAAAGCCTATTAGATCCTCTTTGCTGGCCTCTTTAAGGTCCTTGTCTCCCATGTAGGCCACAAAGATATTCATGGCTGACCTGTAGCGAGGTAGCGAGCCAGGGGCCATGCCGCGGTCCTCACAGTCGGCCAGGTAACGAGATATCAGATCCATCAGGCTACCCACCGCCAGGCATCCCTTTCAAGCTTGATAAAACCGAAGCCCTCAAGCGTTTCCAGTTGCTTCATGACAGCGTTGGTGAGGTCGTGTTCTCTCCGGTCTATTCCAAGTGCATCAAACAGTTGATGTCTGTCCACAGGGCCGCGAGCCTTGAGGACTCTCACCAGATCCTCGTTCAACCGCCTGGAGCCCGCAAAATCTGATTCCAGCCAGGGAGCAGCCCGGTAACGCTTCAGTTCGGCCTCATATCGTTCCAGAAGAATGTTCTTTCTCTGGAGGTCCTCACGCAAGGTCTTAACCTCATTCTTCAGTCCTTCCAGCTCTCGCGCATGCCGCGGGGCTAGCTCCTCTTTCTCATCAACCACACCGTCCACAGCCGCGATAATGAACTTGGAAAGCGATGTGTGGGCCTTCGCTGCCAGCTTTTCCCATCGCTCCTTGTGGGCTCGCGATGGATGATATACGTAGGTATAGCGCTCCTTATCCGGTATAGGCATAAGGTTAGATTAATCGCTATCCTATAAAGCTTTTACCCAGTAGAAAATATATTTATTCCCAACCGGAGCATTCTCGAAAACAATTGGCCTAGCATGATCATCATTCTAAAGCAAAGGCATTTTGTCTTCG
>MVQH01000025.1 GCA_002067755.1 Methanosaeta sp. PtaB.Bin018 | reverse complement strand
AAACATCACAATGACGTCACAGTTGGGTCTTCCGCCCCTTTCGCTCTTATTGTCATACATCTCTTCAAGGATACGGCGAAATGGCGCCCATTCTATTAAATCCGATATCTGTAAGAGCCGGGACTTCTTTTGCTTTGCGCTGAGCCCTCGCAATGTCCAAGTAGTAAAAGAATCCATGGTATATAATAGTATTATTAGTATATAAACTTCTCCATACTGTTGTTACCAGTAGGTTTTTAGGAGTCCTCTTCCATAAAATAATAATATAAATTATATATAAAATGATCGGCACTGTAGATCTAACCCAACGCTTAAATACAAGTTATTTTGTCTTAGAACTAATTAAGTTTAATTGAGGTAAGAGATAATGATAAAGAGAATCATCTGGATCATGATCTGCCTCGGCCTCCTTGTCGTGGCAGGAGGCGCAAAAGAGGTCACCGTCGTTGATTCCACAGGGCGATCCGTGTGCTTGGAGGCTCCTGTACATAAAGTGGTCTCCTTAGGAACAGGAGTTGCAGGATATATCTATGCCTTGGATGGAGGAGAGTGCCTCGTAGGCAGAGATTCTTATTCATATTTCCCTGCCAGCCTTCAAAAGGTGCCGGTCGCTGGCTCGAGCTCATATTCACCTGATCTGGAGCTCATAGTAAAGCTGCAACCGGATCTGGTTATTGCAGATACCATGCTCTCAGATGAAGATCAAAAGAAGATAGAGGATGCAGGAATTCCAGTGTTGATCGATTGGATCTCAGATCCATCCAAAGATATTGCAGTAATGAAGGATCTGGGCATTTTAATCGGAAAGGAAGAGCGTGCCGAGGATCTCATCGACTTCATCACCAAGTATAGGACAATTGTTGAGGAGCGCACTGCCAACCTGAAGCAGGACGAGAAGCCGAAGGTATTCGTCGAGTGGACAGGGAGACCATATTATACGGTATCCAATGGCTCACAACTGGACACATTGATCGGCCTTGCAGGTGGGATCAACATTGCCAAGAATTATGGGAACGGATCCCATGCCTACCCCACAGTCAGTCCTGAATGGGTTGCCGTAACCAATCCCGATGTGATCATCCAGACAAAATCAAGCGACAAACCATACGCGGAAGATGATCTAAAGGGATTTTGGGATGCCATAATCAGCCGCTCTGAGCTCCAAGACGTCTCTGCCATAAAAGATGGTAGGGTTTATCTGGTCTCCGGCGAGATCATGTACAGCGTCCGTTCTGTAATAGCCGAGCTTTATTTGGCGAAATGGTTCCATCCGGAGCTATTCAAGGACGTGGATCCGGAGGCCGTGCATCGAGACCTCGTCAAGCTGTTCTATGACGCTGAGTTGGATGGTGGGGCGTATGTCTACCCCACCTAGATACTTATTATTTTGCTAAAGTCATAACATCGCAAGGGATGCATTGTGTCGTCTAACGTTAAGACAATCCGAGAAGCTGCCAGCAGGCAGAGCACCCTCAGGGGTCCCGAGGAGGAGTACCGCAAGTTTCTCGGCAAGAGGATGCTCTTCTTCATGATATTGATCCTGGGAGTGATCTTGCTGGCAAGCCTTGCAGTCACCCTTGGATCTGCAAATCTCAGCGTCAAGGAGGTCTACGTCACGATCCTGGCGAAGTTCCTTCCAGGCTATTTCCAGACTACCCGCTTTGCCGATACGATCGTATGGGGGCTGCGCCTGGAGAGGATCCTCATGGGTATTGTGGCGGGCATGGGTCTGTCAGTTGCAGGTGCTGCCATGCAAGGAATCCTCAAAAATCCCCTTGCAAGCGAATTTACGCTGGGAGTATCATCCGCAGCCTGCTTTGGTGCGGCTCTCGCCATAGTGATGGGTGCAGGCTTCATCGGCGGCGAGTATCTGATAGTCGCCAATTCTTTCATATTTACATTGATTGCCTCCTTTGCAGTCTACGGCCTTGCCAAATACAAGGGAATCACTCCAGAGACGATGATCTTGGCTGGAATTGCCATCATGTACCTCTTCTCGGCCATGACCTCCTTTCTGCAGTATGTTGGACACGCAGAGCAGGTACAAGAGGTGGTCTTCTGGATGATGGGCTCCCTTGGGAGAGCCTCATGGGATAAACTCAGCATAATGACACTCATCTTGATCTTGTGTCTTCCCTACCTTCTCCTAAAGTCGTGGGATATCAATGCCCTTGGCGCAGGAGACGAGACTGCAAAGAGCCTTGGAGTGAATGTGGAGAGGACGCGAGTGATCTGCATGCTGCTGCTGTCGCTGATAACTGCAAGCATCATATGCTTCACTGGGACCATCGGCTTCATCGGCCTCGTGGCTCCCCATATCACCAGAATGGTCATCGGCGGCGACCACCGCTTCCTTTTGCCAGGATCCGCCCTTGTGGGCGCACTGCTCCTCTTGGGCTCTGATACCCTGGCCAGAACCATCCTGGCACCTGTGATATTGCCTGTGGGCATAATGACATCATTCCTTGGCGTTCCGTTCTTCGTTTATCTCTTCATGAAGAGGAGGAAGGAGTTTTGGTAAAAATAACCATAAATGATCTGACATTTAGCTACAACAGCTCCGCAATTTTGGATGGCCTTGACCTGGTTGTCGAAGGCTCAGAGGTGCTGGGACTGGTTGGGCCCAACGGATCTGGCAAAACCACCTTGATCAAGTGCATAGACCGCATCCTCAAGCCGAAAGGCAGCATCCTGCTGGATGGTCAAGAGATCGATCGCATGACGCAACAGGAGATCGCAAAACGCTTTGGTTATGTGCCTCAATCCAGCTCGACGCCTCTCTCCACCACAGTTTTCGATACAGTGCTCATGGGACGCAGGCCTCACATAAACTGGCGGGTCTCTGACCTCGATCTGGAGAAAGTGGCAGAGACATTGGAGCTTTTGCACCTGGAGGATCTGGCGATGAGGGACTTCTCGCAGCTATCGGGCGGCCAGAAGCAGAAGGTTCTGCTCGCTCGTGCCCTCTGCCAGGAGCCGAGTGTTTTGCTCTTGGACGAGCCCACGAGCAACCTGGACATGAGGCATCAGCTGGAGGTCATGGAGATGATTGCCTCCCTGGTCAAGAGCAAGAAGATCTCAGCGGTCATGGCCCTACACGATCTGAATTTGGCTGCAATGTTCGTGGATAAGCTGGCCATCCTCAAAGGCGGAAGGATCTACGCAGCTGGGACTCCTGCAGATCTGTTGAATGCGAAGAACATCAAGGAGGTGTACGGTGTGGAGGCTGTGGTAATGGAGAATCTCCACAGGCCATACATCGTTCCTCTGAGGTCGATTAATAGCGAACCGGCATGCGGACAATGAGCAAAGGACGGTGAATAAGATGCATCATCTCAAGAGAAGGACGATTCCATTTACATCGATCGTTGGTCAGGACCAAATGAAGTTCGCCCTTATTCTAAACGCCATCAACCCTCGCATAGGTGGCGTTCTGATCAGGGGCGACAAAGGCACGGCAAAGTCCACTGCTGTGCGGGCCCTGGCCGACCTGCTCGAAGACATCTTGGTTGTGGAGGATTGCCCCTTTAACTGCAATCCAGAAAGTCCCGAAGACATGTGCGATCTGTGTTTTATGAAGAGCCAATCGAATCAGATAAAAGCAGTGCAGAAAAAGACGCCTGTGGTCGATCTGCCACTGGGAGCGACGGAAGACAGGGTCGTGGGGTCGCTGAATGTGGAGAGGGCCATCAAGGAGGGAATTAAGGCCCTTGAGCCGGGCATACTCGCGGCTGCCAATCGCGGAATACTTTACATCGACGAGGTCAATTTGCTCGACGATCATGTGGCCGACGTTCTCTTGGACTCGGCTGCCATGGGCGTCAATATCGTGGAGCGCGAGGGCGTATCTGTGGCCCATCCCTCCAGGTTCATCCTTGTGGGCACAATGAACCCGGAGGAGGGAGAGCTCAGGCCTCAACTGCTCGACCGTTTTGGATTGCAGGTGAGCGTAGTGGGCATCGAAGACGTGGACATGAGAGTTCAGATCGCCAAGATGGCAGAGGCTTTTGATGCCGATCCGGACGGCTTTGCCCAAGAATGCAAGGCTTCTCAGGCGGAGATGAAAGCGAAGATCTCCCAGGCTCGCCAGCTCTTGCCACAGGTGAGGATGAGCGATGACCTCCTGCGATCGATCGCCTCAACCTGCATCGACCTTGGGGTGAAGACGCATCGGGCAGAGATCGTGATCACCAGGACAGCCAAGACCATCGCCGCCTTCTATGGCCGGACCGAGGTCGATTCGGATGACGTCAAGAACGCCATGCAGCTGGCGCTTGCCCACAGGATGAGAAGCAGGCCTTTTGAGCTGCCGACCCTGGACAAGGAGAGACTGGAGAGATCGATGCAGCAGCATCAGCGTGGACACCATCCTCAAAATCCCAAGCAGCAAATGAGAACAGAGGCTTTCTGTTCGAGTCTAATTTAAGCGATTTCGCATCAAGGAGCCATCTAATGAGAGAGATGATAGCGATATCCGGTCTGAACAAAGATTACTCAGGGAAAAAGGTGGTTGACTGCCTGAATCTGGGCGTGGCCCAAGGCGAGCTCTTCGGCTTTCTGGGACCGAACGGCGCTGGCAAGACCACCACAATTCGCATTCTAACGACGCTTACCAAGCCTTCATCAGGGCGTGTCCTCATCAATGGCATAGACGTGGCCAGAGATCCGGCAAGCGTGAAATCGGAGTTCGGCGTTGTCCAGCAGCATCTCAGCTTGAACAGGGATCTGACAATAGCCGAAAACCTGGAGCTGCATGCCAGGCTGCACCACTTGGCCTCAGATGATCGAGCGAAGCGGATAGCAGAGCTGCTTGATTATGTGGAGATGGCAGATCATGCGGACTATCTCGTCGATGATGTCTCAGGTGGCATGAAGAGAAGGGCCATGATCGCCAGAGCGCTCATCCACAGGCCGAAATTGCTCTTCCTCGATGAGCCGACTGTGGGCCTTGATGCCCAGACGCGCCGCAGGGTCTGGGACCTAATTCGCAAGATGAACCTAGACGGCACAACAGTCTTTCTGACCACTCACTACATCGAAGAGGCAGAGGCATTATGCAGTAGAGTTGGAATAATCCATCGCGGCAAGCTCATTGCCTTGGGCACTCCCATTGGGCTGCGACAGAAGCTCGGCATGATCGCAGTGGAGATGCAGACAAACGAGAATGGCACGGAATACAGGTATTTCCCAGATCGAGCCCTAGCCTCTGAGTTCATTCAAAGGCTGCATGGCGCGGAGAGGATAGTTATGCGAGAGTCCAACCTCGAAGATGTTTTCATAGAGATCACTGGCCAGAAGGCCCTGGGGGATTAAGATGATAGCTTCGGATGCATATAGCATTCTCTGGGCGGATCTTGTCACGCTCAAACGCCGCTGGTCGAGATACCTCATCACGACTCTGATCAGTCCACTGCTTTATCTGGTGGCTTTCGGATGGGGCTTGGGCCGGGGGATCAACCTCAACGGCACGAGCTACCTCGAGTTCGTGGTACCTGGCATCATCGCCCTTACTGCCATGACCGCCAGCTTCAATGGAGCTGGAACAAGGCTCAACGTCGACAGGATCTATTATAAAAGCTTTGACGAATGCATCATGGCACCTATAAAACTGCACTCGCTCTTGCTAGGCAAGGCACTGATAGGCACTGTGAGGGGTACATTGAGCTCTGTCGCATTCCTGATAGTGGCCATGCTGATCGCACCAACCATTCACATCGGGCCGATGTTTCTCCTGGGATTGTTGCTCACTTGCATCACCTTCTCCTTCTTAGGAGTTCTTGCAGCCCTTCTGGCTAAGTCTCATGAGGACATGGGTACATTCAGCAGCATAATTCTACTGCCCATGACCTTCTTGGGAGGTACATTCTTCTCGCTCTCACAGGTGCCGTTGGGGCTTAAGTATGCGCTCTATCTTCTGCCGCTCACCCATGCCAGCTTATGGCTGCGAGCTGCAGCCCTGGATCAGTCGCTACCCTGGACATCGTTCCTTGTGCTTTTGATATTCTTTGGAGCATTCATGGAAGGCAGCATGATAGCATTAAAAAAGATCAGCCTGTAAAAAATCTACGCGACCAGGACCTCCTCCACAGGCCTCCTTGGAGTATGCACTGCAGGCTTTGCATACCCCATGCGAATAAGTATCTGTGGAAATTTAGATCCAGATATCTTTGCCATCTCCCGTCTCAGCTCAGGGATGGCAATAGGCTGGCTGAAAAGGTCGAACCTGACATCCAATTGAGTCGCAGTCAGGAATAGCGTCTCGAATAGCACTCCAGTCTTGATCCAGGCCAATTTGTCTTCGCTCTCGCAAGATAATACAGCCACTGCAGGTGATTCTTTCATGTAAGCCGTCTCAATGCTTGCCCTGGACGAAGACATATCAAATGTCCCAAAGATAAAGGAGCCGAAGTATGACTCAAAATCCGAATAACCGAATGAGTAGCCTGGCAGGCCGTCCTTGGCGTCAGATGTGTTCGACCTTATCCAGGAGGCCAGCTCTTTTCTGAAGGCTTTGTTTGCGAGCTGGACCTTATGAGCCCTTGCCAGAAGATCTGCCATCTGAGCCTTGCCTTCATTGCTTGTTATGATATCCAGCTTGAAGCCGTCTTTATCTGCGCAGTCCTTTAATTTCCGGAGCTTCTCCCCCTCGATGGGCCTCTTCTCAAATCTATTTCTGTTCGTATGCCGTCTGGTTATCTCGTGGAATAGATCGGGGAACCTTGGAAGCGCTGGCTTCTTGGAGAGTAGAACAGATGCTGTCCGCTCTCCAAAGAAGCCATCCGGCAAGCATTTCACGTCATAGCCAAAGCCAAAGTGCTCAGCAGCTATCAGAAGATTTGTGAGAAGGCAACCATGGCTTATGTAGAGCGTCCTGTCAGTCGGATCCACGGAAGGCAAAGACCGACTGAAGTCGGCTATCAGGGATATCTCATTGTCCTTAATCGAAAACTTCCAGGGCTGGGTGTTGGGCCCGGAAGGTGCCAGAACAGCATATCTCAATAGGCCTTTCAGCTGCTCGAACAGGTCGCCCGTGAAGGGGAAGTCAGCTTCCTGGACGTTCCAGGCTGCTAATTTGTCGCTCATTTTAGACCATCTCCATTCCAGCCAGAGACTCAAAGATAAACTATATCTTCCTTATAGTACAAAGATATAAAAAGGCTGAGATAATCCTTGATGTGCCTTGTTATCAGGAAGTTGTTCTTCACGTGCTCTCTCCCGTTCACCCCGAGCTTCTGGGCATATTCAGGCTCGCTCAACAGCTCCCTCAAGTAATGTGCGGTTCCTGCTATTGAATATGTTAGAATTCCTGTACGTTTATGTCTTATTTGGAGGGGAATGCCGCCTGCAGCTGTGGCTATGACGGGCTTCGCCTTCCATAGGGCCTCGGTCACAGTCAGCCCGAACCCTTCTCGAAGGGATTTTTGTAAGATGACCGTAGAGGCTCTCTGCAGTGCATTGATCTCCACATCGCTGGATGGGGGAAGATAAATAATATGAATATCTGGATCCGATTTCGCTGCTGATCTTATCTGATCCAGGATGCGTGGCCCTTCTGGATCGTCTGTGGCCCCCCCGCCCGCTAAAGCCAATTGGCAATCGATGTGATCCTTTACCCTCTTGTAGACATCGATGACGCCCAATGGATCCTTGAGATAGTCGAATCTGGAGATCTGGGATACAATCGGTCGATCTCTATCAAGACCAAAGCGTTCTACTACAGAATCTATGGTCTCTTCGGGAAGATCCTTATTCTTATCGCTCAACGGATCGATGGAAGGAGGTATCAGAATCTGTTTTGTAGCCAGGTCTGATCGAGCAAAGCTCGGTGCTGAAAAGACAGCTGCGTCATACCGATCGATGAAGCCTCTCAGAAAATTCATTGTAGCTTCCTGGGGGGCAGAGAGATCGATATGGCATCTCCAGATCCATTTGTTAGACTTATGCTCCCTTCTCTCTACCAGACCTATTGGCTGAGGATCATGGATGAACATGATGTCGCCGAACAGATCCAGCTCCTCGGAATTCCGTCGATTTACCTCTAGAAAATAGTCCAGGTCAAGCTTTGAGATGTCTATGTTCAGGCCGTGCAGAGCATTGTGCATGTCCTTGGTAACTGTGAAGAACTTCTCGTCGCCCTTTATCACATCCCAGTATGCATCGACTCCTAAATCCCGCAGAAGAGGGATCATCCTCGACAGTATCTCTGCAACCCCACCGCCCACCGCCGTTGAGTTGATATTCTGAACTGCCTTTCCCTTGAGCCTTTCGGCCAGCAGGTACAGCTCGTCCAGCTCGTCGTTGCCGATGATCTCTCTGTAGGCCTCAATCCCTGGCACGGTCCTCAACCATCCTTATAATTTTTCGCCTTAAGTTTTCCAAAGTCATGTTGTAGGGATCGAGCCTTGAGATCTCATCTGCGAGTTTATCTTCTCCAATGCTCCTCAGCCATTGAGAAAAATCGTTGTCCGGAACTCCCAGCCGCATCCGGGCCTCGAAGATGTGAAAATACAGAGATCGAATGCTTATTTTCCTTAAAATCTCAGCGAATTCCCTCAAATTATTAGCAGTATACGGCATGGGCAGAACGAAGGTCTTGCAGGCCAGAAAATGAAACTCATATCCCGGAAGACAATCCACATTTTTGCCGTCTTTGGAGAGATAATCTTCGAGTATATCCTGAAACGTCTTGCGAAGATCCTCCAGATTGCAGTAAAGGACTGTGTCTACGCTCAGGAACTCTTCGCCCAGGCTTCTGAGATGCAAAAAATCGGTCAGCCAAAAGGCAAAGTCGTTCGGCGGCTCTGGCGACAAATAGTGGTGCTGCTGCAAGAACCTGTGCGTATGATAGTAGATGCAGGATGCAGGAACCGTCTTTATGCCTTCCAGTAGCTCCGCAGGGTTCCTAGCCTTAGATCCCAGGAGCTCGACAAGATGGTATTGTGTATTGAAATGAAAACCTTCGCTCATGTAAGGTCGGCCTCCAATAATTCCAAGAGTCGACAAACAACAGTTATCCTCATCGGCCTTGTGCACGCCTGGCCAAATTTGGCTTCGATTAAATGGTATAAAACACTTACGTCAACCTTACACCAGCATGTCAAAACAAGCCCATGTGCGGTAGCATCGTCCTCTGCAGAACATCGATGATTATGGCCGAAAACAGCACGAAGCGGTAGTTGGCCGACTGATAGAACAGCCGGTCACCCCTCTTTGCAGTCGGATTCTTCACGAAGTCCAGATTTTGAAGCAGCAGCCATGCACCAGCTGCAGCAGCCACGGCCAGGTAAATCAGTCCCAGCCCTGCCGACCATCCTAAAGCTACAGAGAGGACGACGCCGATGAGCCAGAAGAGGGCAACCATCTTTGCGCTTGCTGATATTCCAAAGGTCGCAGGCGTGGTCGGAATGCCCTTCTCTCGATCACCAGCCACATCTCTCGAGGCATCGCAATTGGTGAAACCCCAGTCCGTGATGCAGATCATGAGCGCGAGGATCACCGAGGCTGGATGAATCCCCAATCCCGATTTTAGGATGCCTGCCGGCTCTATTGCCAGCCACACGCCAAAAGGCACGAGGCCAAAGGATGCGCCCACAAAGATCCATGAGAAAGGCGTGCTTCTCTTGGCCCAGGTTGAGTAGATTGTGATCATGAGGGTTGCCACGATCAGGATCGCAAAGCTTTCCGGGTTGAGATAGTAGGCTATGGCTGCAGCTGCTGCAAATAGCATCAGCGACCAGGCCTCTGCCTCGCGCTTGCTGAGCATCGCCGAAGGCAGGGGCCGGTTAGGCATGCCTATCCTGTCCACGTCGATGTCGCAACAATCATTGAAGACATATGAGCTGGTTATGGCAGAGTAAGCTCCCAAAGTAGCCAAGACGAATGGCAGCAGTGACGGCAGTGTCCCGTGGACTGTGAAGCTGGCCAAGAGCACACTGGCTCCGGGCATGGCCAGGTCCATTGGCGCAAGTGGCGGGCGCAGCAGCTCGATATGCGCTCTAAATCTGGAGAGGTTCATCCTGAAAAGGTTCATTCTTCCTCAAATCAGATCCTCGAAGAGCTCCAGATGCTCCTCTGGCCGCGTCAAGTACTCCAATTTTCCTGGCTCCCTGAGAAGAGGATACATCTCACTTCCTTTTGACAGGCCGATCCTCGTAGCCCTGGGGGCTTGGACTCGGCGCAGCTCTGCAGCTTCAGGGCAGCGCTCGTTCTTTATCCAGCCATCTTTTGTGAAGAAGTAAGCTCCTCCAGCTCTGTCTTTAATTGGGTCGTAGAGCGATGAGAAGTTCCTGGCCACGAAGTTGGCCATCTTGAGAGTCTTGTTTGAGCGATTTATGGTGATGTGACCGAAGTTTGGTGGAACAAGAACCTTGTCCCCTGCCGAAGCATATACTACTACGATATCGCTGAGGTCCTGCTTTTGCATAAGATAGAGCGCTTCCCCCTCCAGTACCTCGTAGAGCTCCGGGTAAGTGACGTTTCCGCCAGGAACAAATGGATGGTAATGCCCTGCGGTCTTGATGTACTCACGGCCTAGCATTCGTGGTGGAATGATCGTTATGTCGTACCTGAGGCCCTGCTCAATCAACCTCTTCTCGTCGGACCTGCAGAGAGAAAGGTCGCGAAACATAAAATAAAGCTCGATGTTCTCTGTGGCCAAAAGCCAATTCCGGTCAAAGATCACATCCTTCATGTCGAAAAGATAGCGAATATCGGGCTTGCGCCTCTTGCCGCCAAATTCCAGATCCATCTATGAAAGCACCAAGAACTGCTGTGATCTCCAAATTTATATGATTATCCCGGGGGTCATTTCTTCAAAGATGCGATCAAAGCAAGATGCGATCAAAGCAAAGCTAACATCAGCCAACCTTTTATTCCAGCCGCCTGCCAGCAAGTCGCTTGCCGTTTTGTCAAATCAACAGGCCTGCCGGCCATTGATGGTGAAGTACTCGGTGAGGACCTTTCTGTAGTCCACTATCACATCGACCTTCCAGGTACCAGGCAGACGAGCAACATCGGTCCCTTTGATCTTGAGACAGCTCCACACAGGTGCCGCCCACATTCCAGTGAATCCGTCGATTGGCGGGATGTTGCCAAAGGTCCTGGCATAGGTTCTGCCCTCTGGATAGTACCATCTCCACTCCACAGTGTGCGCCTGGGCATCTCGCCATATCAGCAGCCAGGAGGCAACCTGCGCATCATCAACTGTGAAGGTGGTTGTTCTGTAAAGCGGCATTCCATTCTCGCTGATCTCCCTAGCTATTGTATGCTCGCTGAGCGGAAAGAACATGGGATGAGTTGCCTGTCCAAATCCACCATTGAACAATACGGCTAGAATTACAAATGCTAGAGCTCTCATTCTCATTGCTACTCACCATTACTTCGCAACTTTTTTGCGACCCCAATAGTATAATAATTAAATGTACCTTAAAAAGATGACGATTGAGCATCTCAAAGTTGCAGCAACTTTAAGCCCCGCATTTTTGCCATCTCTGCAGGAAGGTCCACGACTGCTGAGGCTGCATCGATCACATCTCCATCTCCACTCGCCACAATCGCAGCAGCTGTCTTCAGTCGATGGTCTACATCCTTGGCAGTTCGAGCGGCTCCGGGCAGTCGGCGCTCGGCCATCATGCCCCTGATTAGCCCTGCAAGCTCCCCACTGCGGCTCATCTGCTGGTCCAGTAGGATCTCAGATCTCGCCGGAGCTGCAAGCACCAGAAGATCCAGGATGCTGGAGAGGGCCTGGGCTGTGAGATGAGATGCAGTATATCTTTTGAAGACCCCCCGCGTGTCGCGCAGGATGCCATCGTCGCACAAGTATACAGGGCTGCCCTCAAGCAAGCTCTCCGCGGTGATGAGGACGTTGTATCCGTCAACGAACACCACATCTCCCCGAAGTGCCCAGAGAGGCACGATCTTTGCAATCCTCGACCTGGCCAACTCAGCCGCAACCAACACTCTGATCAGCACATATCTCTGCTCTTGGGGCAGGCGGTGGTGATCTGAGACAAATCGCAGGGCTGAGTCCTTGGGATATCCGCGGTCCAGCAGGTATCGAGCCTCAGCCGCAGCTCTCCTCAAATCTTCGTTCTCTCTATGGCTGAACGTCTCACATCCTGATAAAGATCATTTCCATGCGCATCGATGGCGACGATCATGGGGCCGAGGCTCTCTGCTTCGAATGCCCAGAGGGACTCGGCCATTCCCAGCTCCTGCAAGTGCACGCCTGCCACCTTCAACTGCAGGGCAGCGGCTGCTCCGCAGCCCCCAGGATATGCCAGGTAGACTGCCCTGTTGCGGAAAGGCTCCCCTGGCAATCCACCTTTGCCTATTATCGCCCGGACGCCCAGCCTGAGGATCTCTTCAGTGTACCTGGCCATGCGACCGCTTGTGGTAGGCCCTGCTGAGAGGACTTTCCCCCCTCGGATGAGAGGACCGCAGTGATACAGGGCTGCGCCTTCCAAAGATACGGGACTGCCCTTCTGGCGCATCAGCGCGTGGGCCTTATCCCTGGCAGTGTACACGCGACCGCTCAGGAACACCACGTCCCCAAGGGCGAGCTTTTGCACATCTTCAAAGGAGAGAGGCGTCTTGATATGGTGCTCTGTCAGAAGATCACCTCCGTGGCACACCGGTGTGCCCAGCACTGAAAGTTTATGGCCACTGGAAGAGATGCCGTGTGGCAGCAGGCTCTCTCTATCTTTACGCCAAGAGCCGTGGTGTCCCCACCAAGGCCCATTGGACCGATGCCCAGAGCGTTCACGCGCCTGAGCAGATCCATCTCCATCTGTGAGGTGCCTGGCATGTTGAAGAGGGCGCGTTTTGCGAGCCGCGCCGCCAGGTCGAAGGTTCCGCCAAGGCCAATGCCCAAAAATAGCGGCGGGCAGGCGTTGGTCGCGCGCTCAGCCACAGCCTTCAAGATGAAGTCAAATGGATCGTCTGCAGGGTTGAGCATTCCCACAAGGCTCATATTCTCCGAGCCTGCGCCTTTTGGAAATGCTGTGAGGCAAAGACCTCTGCCATCCACAATCTCCAGAATTATATCCGGCATGCCCTGGCATGTATTATTGCCGCTGTTCTTGCGCGTCAGCGGATCGACGGCATTGGGCCGCAGGGGAATCTGCTCGGTCGCGATCCTCACGCCCTCGGCCACAGCCTCCCCTAGATCGAAGTCCAGCAAAAGGTCCCTGCCCATCTCAACATGGAAGATGGGAAGGCCGGTGTCCTGACAGAGCGGAAGGCGTGTCTCCCCGGCAATGCGCACGTTCTTTAGCATGAACTCGAGGTGAGACCTCGCGATGGAGTTTGTCTCGAGCCTCGCTGCATCCTCGATCCTTTGCAAGACCCAATCTGGGAGGCTGGTCTGGGCCCTTTGAAGCGCATGAACTGTAGCCTCAATCACAATGTCTCTCATTCATCCTTCGCCCCTCCTGCCCCGATCTTGATGGGCCTGGACTGCTCTGGCAGCACAAGCTTTGTTACCTTTCCCAGTGCTCGCTCCATGGCATCCTTGTGAAGGTCCCCTGATGTATGAATTCCGCCAGGCGTCCCACGCACTGCGCGGCAGGGATACTGCTGGCAAAAGAGCCCGGTCATCGATGGCGCATCTTCAACGCCCTTTCCGACCACGCCCTCTGCGGAATGCCAGGTCGCGCCGCACGGTGAGCCGCGCAGGACCTTGACCGAGGCGATGCGCCCGTCCTTCGTCTCGACCTCCAGCTCAGGCTTGCCAAGCTTTCTGGCGAACTCATCCACGGCCGGAACGCCGCACTCTTCGAGGGTGCAGCAGATCTCATCAACCTCGATGTGGATGTTGTGCTTCTCTGCTATCATCTCCAGCTCGCAAAGGGACCCGGCCCTGCCTATTCCGCCAGGAATTATGGCAGCCTTGACGCCACGCTCGCCTGCCATTCGCACGATCTGTGGCGTCAGGTCTGGATGAAATGTGTAGAGGATGAGAAGATCTGCCTTGAAGATTGCAGGATCGAGGTTCAGCTCTTTTACGAACTCCTCCGGGTCCTCGATGAAGCCCGGCAGTACCTGGGGAACATCGACGGAGACGACCTGAAAATCTGTGTGCTTCCTGATGGTCTCCAAAAGGCGCTCGCCATACTTTCCTCTCTTTACGACGCCTACAAGCATGCTTGAGACCATCCGCGATGCGTGTTAATATCCTTGCCGGAGAAGATATTTAGGAGGATGCTGGAATATTGGTCCATGATCCCAGCCGTCCTCATTGCAGGCACTCACAGCGGCGTTGGCAAGACCACAATCACCCTGGGCCTGATGGCGGCTCTTCGCGCCCGGGGCCTTGTGGTGCAGCCCTTCAAGGTAGGGCCGGACTTCATCGATCCTTCGCATCACACCGCAATCTGTGGCCGCCCTTCGCACAGCCTCGACCCATTCATGATGGGATTGGACGGAGTTCGACGCTGCTTTTTCTCTGCACTGGCGGGAGCTGACGTTGCAGTTGTGGAGGGCGCTATGGGCCTGTATGACGGCATGGACGCCACAGAAGTGGGAAGCAGCGCCCAGGTGGCCAAGGCCCTTGATATCCCTGTTCTGCTGGTCATTAATGCACACGGCATGTCCCGCAGTGCCGCAGCAATGGAGGGTGGCTTTGTCAGCTACGATCCAGCAGTGCGAATAGCAGGCACCCTGCTCAACCGCGTGGGAAGCGAGCGCCATGTCGCGATGCTGAAGAGAGTCTTGCAGCGGCCCGTGTACGGAGCACTGCCCAGGAATAATGATCTGGAAATGAAGAGCAGGCATCTTGGCCTTGTGATGAGCTTTGAGAAGGAGTACGACCTGAAAGCTCTGGCATCATTCATGGAAGAGAATGCCGCGATTGACGATATCCTAAAGCTTAGCTGTGCTACCCGCCAGGCCAAGCAAGAGGGCGCGAATGGCGAAAGATCCGTGCGCATTGGCATCGCCCAGGATGAAGCCTTTTGCTTTTATTATCATGAGAACTTGCGCGAGCTGGAGAGGAATGGTGCAGAGCTGGTCTTCTTCAGCCCGCTGCGCGATGACCTGCCTGCAGTGGACGGATTGTACATCGGCGGAGGCTATCCTGAGCTGCATGCTGCAAATCTAGAGGCTGCTCCTGCGCGCGAACAGATAAATAAGGCCTCTCAGGAAGGCATGCCAATCTATGGTGAGTGCGGCGGCCTGATGTATCTCGGCGAGGGGATTCAATCGGACCTGGGCTATCATAAGATGGTTGGCGCCTTGCCGGGCTCTACTATCATGACCAAGAAGCTTCAAGCGCTGGGGTACGTGGAGGCCGAGGTGGTCGGATCAAATCCCGTGGTGGAGATAGGCAAGATCGTTCGAGGTCATGAGTTCCACTACTCTCGTTTTGATTGCGATAGAGATGCGACCTTCGCCTATCGGCTGCGCAGAGGCAAAGGGATACTTAATTGTCGTGATGGACTGGTGGAGCATAACACATTAGGAGGATACCTTCATACGCATTTTTATTCGTATGCTATAGACCAATTTATCCAGAGTTGCAAGAGCTATAAAAGAGGATAATTTTGATAGAATTTAAATATATTTCGCTGTTGGAGAAAAGCTTAAATTCAGATCAGCATCCTTATGCTGATCTATAAAGCAAATGGAGTGTGTATCATGAGCAAAATAGCAAGTGGAGTTGTGCTCTTCTCTCTCCTGATAGCCCTCTCCTTTGGAGTGGCCTTCGCTGAGAAAGAGAATGCAACCAATGTAAGCATTTCAGAGAACAACACCAGCGTCAATGTGAGCATTAACGAGTCGATCAACCAGACGATAAATGCAACCACCAACGAGACTCTGAACGAGACTGCCACTGCAGCAGCCGAAACCAAGTAAAACCCTGGTTGGAGTCACAAAGAGCCTTCGTGTGGCTGAAATCATGGCAGGATGATCCTGCTGGCAAATTTTTTCGAAGGGCGATACTTATTAATATCCCCAAGTGCATATTCAAAGAATACAAAGAAATTTTTAGAAAAGCTTATATTTTTCTTGGAATACTATGAACGAGGTGTGAATATGAGATGTGAGTGTGTGTTGATGCTATTCGCAGTGTTAACGGCAGGAGTAGTGTCTGCTGAGGATGCCCAAAATGTCACAGAGACTGCGAGTTTTGCTAATGTCACAAATGCTACGATCATAAACGCCACAAATGTTTCGGTGACGCAAGAGCCAATTTCAAGGTTCACGCAGCTATCTAATGCGACTCTTGCCACAACCGAGGTCCTGGGAAAGAATATTGCCGGTGGCTATCGGGATGTAACCAAGGCCGCCGACACCAATGCTGTATTCAGTCGCGAGCCAGGCACAACCACCCCTTCTGTGAAGGTCGCAATAACAAGTGCGAACATGGTCGGAGATAAGTGGGTCGAGATAACAAACCAAGCAGTCGGCCCGTGGGACCTCAATGGATGGAGGCTGGTTTCAGCTGGGAATGCGACATTCACCTTCCCAGAGTTCACTCTTCAGATGGGTGCATCTGTGAAGGTCCATGAGGGCAATGGCCCTGGCAGCGATTCAGACCTATATACTAACAACACAGCGCCTCTGTGGATCGATAATGAGATTGCGCTCCAGAATGCAGAAGGAAGCACAATTTCAAGATACGACCTGACCGCTGCACCACAGCAAACCGAATGGGTCAATCCTTTTAAGAGTTTAATCCAGTATTAGATCAAAGGCAGCTCCCATGGAGCATCTCTTTTTTTGGCGCCAGGTCTCTTTTCAATGAAAGTATACTGCTTGGTATTGAGTCCTCGCCAGATTGATGCACGAAGGATGGCTCAAACCCGAAGGCCTCGCAGGCATCTCGGACGATAAGCTGCAGGACACTCGCATAATTTTCGGCAAAATAGTCTATGTGGGTAATTATGTGGGTAATTTTCATATACCCAGCCTCACCTCAGCATCTTCCACATCCGCACAGCATGCTTGCCTCGCCCGTAGTAATTCTTGACGAGCTCCCTTGCCCGATAACCTGCTTTGTGGTAAAGCTCCATTGCGCCTGGCTTCTCCAGGGCAGCCTCCAGCCTGACGGTGACCACGCCGTGTGAGCGAAGCTCCTCCTCCAGAGCTTTGATCAGCTCTTTGCCAATTCCGCGCCTGCGATAGAGTGGATGAACGTCAAGCGTGTAGATCGCCCCTCCCGTCCCGCTGGCGTATCCTATGATGAAACCCAAGACCTTCTCTGCAGGCTCGCAAGCCACAAGAGCTACGGAATAACGAATGAGGTAGGCGAGCATCCCAGGCGGGAAGGCTGTCTCCTCGGGGAAGCAGAGCCATTCGATCTGTGCAATCTGGGCCAGATCGCCTGGCTCAGCTCTCCGAATTATCATCTCTTCTCTGCAGTCTTCTCTCCGACCTGTCTCATAACGTCCGCATAAGCTCCAAAAACCTCAGGTATCTCGACTGTACCCACAACATCCACAACGCCAACAGCTGCGATCGTCTTGCCCTCCACCAAGATAGGTGCCACAGAGACTGGAACTCCACGGTATGCCCCACTGTCAGGAATGGCGCGAGCAGGCTTTCCGCTTCGGATTACCTCTTCAAGTATGGGACCGGTATAGCTCTCATCCAGAACCTTGCCCTTCTCCACTCGAACGCCTGGGAAGTTTGCGCTGCGAAGCGTTACGGGGATATTGATGGTCTCATTGATCGCGAGGGCGAGCGGAGCCAGGTCATCGGCCCTGGCATCCTCAGATATCACAAGTCTGGCCATGCAATATCATTAGGCTCCCACTATCAAATAAATCCTGCCCTTTCGGCGCCCTTTTTGAGACATTCAGATGCCCTTGCGCCTCAGGAGCCTGGCCTGGAAACCGTGATACTTGGCAAAGCCTTCTGCATCCTTCTGGCTCAAAGTTTGAGAGTCGAAAGAGACCATGTCCTGGGCATAAAGGGCATCTGGTGACCTGCGTCCAACTGGAAGGGCATTTCCACAGTAGAGCTTCATCTTGACAGATCCGTTCACCCTCCTTTGAGACTGGTCCACGAAAGCATTCAAATCCGCATACAAAGGATCCTCTACAAGGCCCATGTAGACCATCTCCGACCATGCCTCGTCAACCATGATCTTGAACTTCAGCTCTGCCCTGGATAGAACCAGATGCTCGAGGTCTTTGTGTGCCGCGAGGAGGATCGTGGCTGCTGGATGCTCGTAGTTCTCGCGCGCTTTGAGACCGAGTACCCTGTCCTCGACCATATCCGTTCGGCCCACGCCATGCTCTCCTCCGATCCGGTTGAGCTTTTCGATCAGCTCCAGGCCACCCATTCGCACTCCGTCCAAAGAGACTGGAATGCCCAGCTCAAAGCCGATCTCAACGATCTGAGGCGCTTTGTCGCTCCTGGGGGTCTTTGTCCAGCCGTAGATATCCTCGGGCGGCTCAAAGTATGGGTCCTCCAGCTTTCCTCCCTCGATGGAGCGGGACCAGATGTTCTCGTCGATGGACCAGGGCTTGTCCTTGGTAACTGGCACCTCAATCCCGTGCTCACGAGCATAATCGATCTCCCACTCGCGGGCCAGGTCCAGCTCCCTCATTGGAGCGATGACACGGCAGTCAGTAGCCCGGAAGATGGCCTCGAATCGGAGCTGATCGTTGCCACGGCCTGTGCATCCGTGAGCTAGGTTTTTTATGCCTTTCTGCTTTGCGATCTGTGCAGCCTTGCTTGCGATGAGGGGCCTTGCAATGGCTGTTCCCAGAACATATCCTTCATAGGAGCCATTGGCCTTGATGAGCGGAAAAATGCATGTTTTGACGAACTCTTCTCTGGCATCGATGGTATAATGCTCATCAGCCAACTGTTTCGCCCTGAGGTTTCCACGCTCGATATCGGATCGGGGCTGCCCGACGTCCACAAGAACGGTAACAACCTTATCAAATCCATAGCGCTCTCGCAGGAGCGGTATGCAAACAGATGTATCCAGGCCACCGGAATAGGCCAGTACAACTTCAGACACTGCGGTTCACCGTTCTCGTACAAGAGGTCCAGGCGATTTAACTTTATCTACTCCATTTGGGCGATAACTCTATAACTGCTGTGGAAAAAACGAGGGCGTGATGACCCAGCTCATAAAGACTGCCGCCCTCAGCGTGGACTTCGAACGGGATGCGATGTCGCTTAAGGCTCATGGCGCTCTGGCTTCAATGGTCCAGCCTGTGATTAAGATGGCAAATCAGAGGCTGGCAGAGGAGAAGCCTGCCCAGGTTCGGCTGAAGGACGTAGTTGCCAGCACATGGCTGCCTCCCATCCCCAGCGGGCCCTTCAAGAGGCTTTTGCTCAACGAGGCGCACATCGCTATTGGGCGACCTGTGCCTCAGACAGTGTCCATCGAGGTCACGAGGCAGTGCAAAGCCAAGTGCGGCCACTGCTTGATTAAGGAGGGCGAGGGCGAACTGAGCCATGACGAGATCCTGCGCGTCATCGACGAGGCCCTGGAGATGGGTGCGTGCATCATCACCTTCACAGAGGGTGATCCTCTTTTGCGAGAGGATATCTTCGAGCTTGTCAGGCACGTCGATTCGGAGAAGGCTGTGGTCAACCTTTTTACGCCCGGGCTGGAGATGACTGTCGAAAAGGCAGTCAAGCTCAGAGAGGCTGGGCTTTATAATCTGATCGTCGGCGTCTACAGCACCAGTCCTGAAGTACACGACGGTGTGCGTGGTGTGGCTGGGGCTTTTGACAAGGCCATTGATGCGATCAAGATTGCTCTGAATACGGGACTTATGGTTACCATGTCTTGCCATGTGCTCTCTGGACAGGTGGACAGGATACTGGATCTCTACAAACTTGCCACAGAGCTCGGCGTGCAAGAGCTGTCCGTATGGGAGGGCATCCCAGAGACGGCTCAAGAGCGGCTCACTCAGATAGAGCGGGAGAAGATCATCGATATCTACAGGAAGATAAACTCGACTGCAGGAGGGCCGCGCCTGTTTGCCAACACGTACTTCGAGGGACAGTTGCTGGGTTGCATGGCAGGGAGAAGGTGGATGCACATCGGTGTCGACGGTGGCGTCAGAGGTTGTCCTTATCTGCAAGAGAGCCTTGCCAATATCCGTGAATGCCATCTCAGGGATGCATGGAAAGCCTTGAGAAGATCCGGCAAATTCGATGGCCTTGTCTGCACATGCCCTGCCCAGAGCCTCTTTAGTTCTCGAATATAAGTTATAGAAAATTATTAGTACAGATATGGGCTTTATCACTCATGAGGTAGGACATGGGTTTCATCAGTAGCTTCAAGGATAGTCTTGGAGCCTGGATCAAGAGCATATTCAAGAAGAAGAGGGCCAAGATTGGGATCTACGGGCCGCCGAACGCTGGCAAGACCACCCTGGCCAAGAGAATAGTCCATGACTGGAGTGGAGATGATGATTTTGGAAATGTATCCCATATTCCACATGAGACGCGCAGGGCTATGAGGAAGGAGGGCGTGGTGATCAATGCCAATGGCTCGAGCATCGAGCTGGATATCGTGGATACGCCTGGCATGGCCACGAAGATCGATTTCAAGGAGTTTATGGCCTTCGGGCTCTCCGAGGCAGAGTCCAAAAAGAGGGCTAAGGAAGCTACTGAAGGCGTTATCGAGGCCATCAAGTGGCTTGATGACCTGGATGGCGTGCTGCTGGTCATGGACTCTACCGAGGACCCATACACTCAGGTCAACGTGACTGTGATTGGCAACATGGAAGCCAGGAAACTCCCACTTCTCATCGTTGCCAATAAGATGGATCTGCCCAACGCCTCACCTGCCCGAATCAAGGCCGCCTTCCCGCAGCATGCAATGGTGCAGATCTCGGCTCTGGAAGGATCGAATATAGACGACCTGTATAAGGCTATAGCCATCAATTTCGGGTGATCTTGATGAGAGAAGTGCAGATGGATCTCATCTCCGGGGAGAAGCTGGAGAAGATGACCTCCATGGAGAAGATCAGGCTCATCCTGGACAAGGTCAAGACAGGGAGGATTGTGGTTCTGGAGAGCGGGCTGACGCCAGATGAGGAGGTGCGCCTGATCGAGATGACCATGACCGAGATCAGGGTAGACGAGTTCTCAGGAATCGAGATCGAGAGCTACCCATCCAAGAAGGAAGGATCGTTCTTCGATAAAATATTTGGAAGATCTATCAAAGGCAGGATGACCGTCATAGGTCCGGCCAACCAGATTAGGACCATTGAGAAGGACAAATATCAGATCAGCACCAAGGTCTCTGTAGGGGATTAGATGCCTCATATCTGTACTCGCTGCAATAATGTCTTTGAGTCTGGTGAGGACATCCTTAAAGGCTGCCCTGTCTGCGGCTGGAAGAAGTTCATGTTCGCACGCAGGCGGCCTTCGGAAGATGATGCCACTCGGCCTCAGCCAGAGCAGATCATAACCAAGGCCATGGGCGTGAAGGTCCCACCAAGAGCTCAGAAAAAAGGAGAACCTGACTTAGTAGACGTCGATGAGAGGGCTGCAGAAGGCAAGAAGCTGGAGAGCATCAAGATAACTGCGCCGGGAACCTATGAGCTGAATTTGCCCTCCCTCTTTGAGCGGGACGAGTTGATCATGGCGGTAAAGGAAGGAACTTATTTTATCGATCTCTCATCCGCATTCAGAAAGGGCAAGAAGGATTGAGGGATCAATCCCGCACAACTCTTATGTTGATCTCTTTCCAATCCCCGCCGACGCCCCTCAGTGACTGGGCCATGGCCACAGCGACGTTGCCCATGAAATCCTGAGGAAACGCACTCAGTGGAATGGCCTCATCATCAACCTTCAGCTCGACTAACATCTTTGCCTCTGTTGGTTTGCCTCTGTTGGGCTTTTTTAAGCTCCTCCAAATATTGCTATTGGTGGTGTGTACACAGTTGCGTTGGCTGATATTGCTTGAGGCAGGGTGAAGACGGTGCCAGCTTCAGTGGTCACATTTGTGTTCTTGACAGAGAACATCGGCGTGACGGTTATCGGTGTTGGGCCCTTTATCAAAGTTGCAGAGACCTTTGATTCAACCTTTTTCCCCAAGGAGCTGAGGTCCAGAACATTGCTTTCCACGTTTCCTCCAAGAGTTGTAGGAGCAATGGTTGGCATCGTTGGCGATACCTGGGGCAGTGCAATGGTCTGCTTAGTGGTATTTTTGTTTAAAGTGCTTAAATCCAGAACGCCTGCGGCATTTGACGCGCCCGCCAGGAGAACTAATACAACAAAGATTGTGAGAATTAACTTCATTTCATGAACCTCCTTTCTCTAATGGGTATGCGATTTAATCCCGCTTCTCTGTTTGGTGAGGTTTAACCATTTATTCCTTTTGCTGGAATTTCGAATCGATTGCTTATCTCGCGATGTCTCTTAAAACACGTCGCTATCTATGACCTATTTAAGTTGCTCTATATCGATATTTTATATTACATAATTAAATTAAATATACATAAATCAATAAGTACCACTTTATGGATTGCAGAAAAACCTGACCCCACATCGGATAATACGATACAAAGACGATTCAAAAAATTATTAACTTAATTAAAAACGAAAAATTGATATACAATGACGTATGTAGGAAGTTCGGCGAAGAGTGGCTTTGGGAAGGGTGCATGGCATGCTCTTCCCGATACACCCCCGATGTCTTCGCCTTTCTCCTTTCGGCTATCTCCTTTCGGCTATCTCCCTTCGGCTATCTCCTTTCGGCTATCTCCCTTCGGCTATCTCCTTTCGGCTATCTCCTTTCGGCTATCTCCTTTCGGCTATCTCCTTTCGGCTATCTCCCTTCGGCTATCTCCCTTCAGCTATCTCCTTTCGGCTGTGACCTTCTCCCGCCCTGAAATGCCCCCTCTCCGTCCCAGGTGGGATAGAAGGATTCAAGCAGATTTTGCAAAGGCTTTGAGGGCCTCTGCGAATTTGCTGCCGCTGTTTGTACCTGTCATGCAATCTAATTCAAAGCAGGGGGCTTTCCAGGTAGGCTTGTTCCTGAAGATTATCTTTCTGTTGATCTCGAAAGACCCCAGATACTCTTCGTGCTCTTTCAGGCTCTTTTGGCCAGGAGCTATCTGTTTTGCGTCGATCAGATAGAAGCCAGTGAAGTTGTCTGCAGTCTTGAATTCGGCCGACTTCTTGTCTGACCCAGTCTGCAAGTTGAAACTCTGGCTCTTGAACTCCATCTGCTGCACATCATAGCTCTGCTGCAACTTGGCGCCTACTCCTCCAAAGATGGCTGAGCTTTTGAAGCTCTCAATTCCAATCAGGGCGTCACCAGGCAGGACAGCATTGTAGTTGTCTGTGGCATCCTGTTCCTCAAAAGTTGGGTTTTTGCCCTTTGACTGATCTACAAGATACTCGTTCTTCACAAGGGCATCTACCGTCCCGCTGAACAGTATCTCTTTGTCGGACCGGATTCCTGAATTCATGGAATGCACATTTTTGTCGAGCTGGAACTGGCCCGTTCCCGTTATGGCAGTCTCCGAGGCGTAATCCAAATCCTGCACATAGAAGTATCCCGCTCCAGAACTGGATCTACAGCACTTGGCAGATGCGTCCACTGTGAAATCATATCGTCCGGCAACAGCCGACATGTCTGGGGTGACCAGAAGCTTCTCTGAGCGCGTGCTGCCTGCCGGAATCTGCAGGCTTTTGACCGTCCAGTCGAACCATTCTGGTGGGCAGCTTTCCGAGCTTACGCAGATCTCTGATTGCAGAGATGACGACCCTTCGTTTTTCACGCTGACCAAAAACTCCAGGGTCTTTCCCTGTGTTACATACCTCGCGTCTCTCTCCTCCTCGCTTGAACTTGCCTTTGGCCCAACTAGACCCACTGTGACCTTCAAGCTATCCTTGGGTTCGGGACAGGGGCTGGGAAGATAAAGCGATGTAGACTCAAGCGGCCAGACGCTATTCATATCATTGCCGGACTCTCCAAGGTCCTCAACTGTGGCAGATGCCACATATGCCAGAAAAGTCAGTATTAACAAAAATCTCTTCATATTAGCCCCCTAAAAGTAAAAAAGAGACTGCTGGGCAGGATTTAGCCTAGCAGTCTATGCCCATACAGGGCGGATTGATCTTGTCAGGCACGGGATTCTCATGGAACTTGATGGTCTTCTCTGCCTCAAATGTTCCTGTGAACATCTCGTGGGCCTTGATGTCCTTGTAGAATATCTTGTGCCACGTCGCATCGGTGCCCCATGTGCCGTTGAAGCTGTTCTTGGTCTCAATGCCTATCAGGTGCGATGGGATGTACTCTGCCGGAGCGCTACCATGCGCATCAGCGGTCATGAGTTCATTGACCAGGTCTGTGTTCCGTCCAGCATTCTTGAGCTCCTTTGCGAGATTCTCCGGGCTGACGTTGCCATGGCCGTGGTAGGGTGTCGTTGAGGCAAAGAATGCAGTCTCATCCTTCTCCATCTCGTTGACGGAGAACATCTCCTGAACATTTGCGCCGATGCCTCCATAGAATTCCTTGGAATGCAGATACTTTCCACCGGTAAGAGGTGTCGCGCCTGAGTAGGTCATCTTGGTGGTCTCCACGAGATTGAAGCCTGCCTCCTTGCTGTTATTGACGGAGTTTATCGTCCTGTTGAGCTTCTCTGGATTTTGCGAGTAGGCATGCTCAGAGTCAAGCTCAATGTCACCGTCTCCGGCCATTGTGTTGTAGTACTCTAGAGCTATCTTTTTATCAACAATGGACGTGCTGACGTCGATAACCCCTGTTCCAGCAACCTTTTGGTTTTCGCAGAACTGCTCATACTGCACTGGTGGTACCAGTGGTGGATTTGCTAACACCGTGCCGCAACCGCTTATGAGGGCAATTGCTAGCACTGCTGCTACTATTACTACTCCCTTCATTTCTTCATTCGCCCCCTTTTCATTAAATGGCAAATTTTAAGCTTTTTCGCTAGATTAGCGAATTTAAGCCTTTGATAAAACTGTTACATTTATATTATATAAATCTATCCTTTAAAAATCGAATAAAAATCGTGGCATACTTGCGACAGAAAATCATCCTTCAAAATTAAATACGATGACCAGTTAAAGGAACTGCTATGTCCTCCTACCTGGAGCATCCTCTTCTCAAATCCCAGACTGTCGAGAAGAGGCTCTTCCAGTTGGACCTGGCTGCAAATGCCCTCAAGGCATCGAGCTTGATAGTTGTGCCAACGGGCCTTGGCAAAACAGTGATCGCCCTACTGGTGCTGCTCGCACGACTGGATCTTGGAAAGGTGCTTTTTCTTGCACCCACCAAGCCACTGGTGGAGCAGCATGCTTCGTTTCTTCGCCGAGCTCTCAGAGACGAATCCATGGTTGTCTTATTGACAGGCGAGTCTCCTCCAAATACGCGAGCAGAGTCCTGGAAGAATGCCCGCATAGTCGTGTCCACGCCACAAGTGATCGAAAACGATCTCCTCTCCAGGAGGGTAGACCTTGAGGATGTATCGCTTGTGATCTTCGATGAAGCCCACAGGGGAGTGGGCAACTATGCTTACGTTTACATAGCAGGGCGCTATGCTCGCGAGGCACACAATCCCCTCGTATTGGGCATCACCGCAAGTCCGGGCAGCCAGCCGGAGAGGATAGCTGAGATTTGCACAAACCTTGGAATCGAGAATATCCAGACCAAGGCCGAGGACGATCCAGATGTGGCTCCTTTTGTTCACCAACGGGAGATCGAGTGGGTGAGGCTTACAGTCCCCGAGGAGCTATTGAAGATCAGGACAGCGATCGAGGAGGTGCTGAAGAGCCGCATAGACGACCTGAACCTTCTGGGGGTCTCGCCGGCCAGGATCGACCCTAAAGCGTCGAAAAAAGAGCTTCTTGCGCTCCAGGCCGCCCTGATCTCATCTGCCAAGAAGCAGGCAAATCATGCGACCTTCAAGGGAATCTCTGTTATGGCAGAGATTTTAAAGCTGCAGCATGCGGTCGAACTGGCAGAGACTCAAGGAACGAGCGCTCTTCTCAGATATTTCCAGAGGCTTGAGGGCGAGGCACTCTCCAAAAGCGGCTCCAAGGCATCCCGAAGGATCATGCAGGACCCAAAGTTCAGGCAGGCCATGGCAGCCTTGCAGCAGACGACTGTAGAGCACCCCAAGCCCGCAGCAGTAAAGAAGATCCTGCAAGATCAGATCGAGGCCAAGCCCGATTCGCGCATCATGGTCTTCACCAACTACAGGGATACTGCATCTGCACTGCTCAAGTTGCTGAAGGGTGACCCACTCATCAGGGCAGTGAGGTTCGTGGGCCAGTCAAGTCGCGAGGACGATGAAGGTCTGAGCCAGAAGAAGCAGGCAGAGATACTTCAAAGGTTTCGCTCTGGCGATTACAACGTCCTCATCGCCACGTCCGTGGGTGAAGAGGGGATCGACATACCTTCAACGGATCTAGTGCTGTTTTATGAGCCTGTACCATCCGAGATCCGAAGCATTCAGCGCAAGGGCCGGACGGGCAGGGCCAGGGCCGGAAGGGTAGTTGTGTTGATCGCCAAGGGCACTCGCGACGAGGCGTATTACTGGATCTCGGATCGAAAAGAGAAAACAATGCAAAAGCAGATGCGGGGCCTGAGCGCCAATGCTTTTGAATCGCGAACAAGGGAGCCCTCTTCGCGACAGATGCAGATCGACGACGTACAGAGAAGTTTTGGAGAGCCTGCCAAAGAAAAGGCCGATGGCCTTGGAGGCATTTTGGTCGACCCACGCGAGCGGGAGATGGGCAAGCTCCTGGAGGCCCGCGGGCTTGCGATTACCCTGAAAAATCTTGATGTTGGGGACTATGTGATCAGCGACCGCGTGGCAGTCGAGCGCAAGACTGCCCAGGACTTCGTTGCATCTGTGATCGACCCTGAGAGGAATTTATTCCGGCAGATCTCAGATCTGTGCAGGGCTTATGATCGACCTGTCTTGATCCTGGAGGGCAGAGACCTTTACAGCAGGGCCGTAAGTCCCAATTCCATCCGGGGCGCTCTGGCAGCTGTGGCAGTAGACTGGGGTCTTCCCATCATTCCCACTGAAGATCAGGAGGAGACAGCTTCGATCATCGCCATGCTATCAGCCAGAGAGCATAGAGAGGGTCGGGAGCCGAAGGTCCACGGCCACAAGACCGCTCGGACGCTCGCCGAGCAGCAGGAGTACTTGGTATCTGCAATACCGAGCGTCGGGCCAGCTGTGGCCAGGAATCTTCTCAGGCACTTCGGATCCGTCGAGAGGATCATGACCGCATCCGAAGCAGAACTTCAGCAGGTGGAGAAGGTAGGTCCCAAGATCGCAGAAAGGATTCGCGAGCTGGTGGGCGGAGAGTACAAAGGATGACCAGCATCCGGCTGAGATAAAAAAAATAGGCTCCTCGCTATTTAGTATGGGTGAACTTGAATCGCAAAATCTCTGTGTCTTCGTGACTCTGTACTGAAACGTGATTCGCTAACTGAACCACAGAGACACAGAGGCACAGAGGAGATATTTTATGCCCGATCTCACCCACACAATTTAGCGAAGAGCCAAAAAATAGAGGAGATCTCCAGGGTCTAATTGCTCAGTCGTTTATGCCTTGGCAGTTGTGTTGGCTGAGAGCAGGCTCTGGTAGTAACTGTCAGGCACGCCCTCCAGCCTTCCGTCTTTTACAAGTGGCGGATAGATGAATACGCCGTGCTCATCCAGATTGTAGCTCAGCCCAAGGAACTTCTGGAGGTATTCCTTATGCAGCTCTTCAGGGTCAAGATCTCCGAGTTTGTCGGAGTGGAAGATCTTTGCCAGGTATGCAGCTCCGATCAAACCCTTGCTAGCATCGTTTCTCATGTTGCCGCTTATGATGTAGACGTGGCCGCTCTTCACTGCTGTCAGGTTGGAGAACTCCGGACGGCTTTGGAATGCTTCAAGTGCTTTCTTCATGCCGGTCGGGTCGTCTGCCTCATAGCCGCTCGGCGGGTCCATGAGCACTCCGCTATACGTTGTGGCCACCACCAGAAGTATGATGTAGTCCGGGTCCTGCTCAATTACCCACTCGGGATCGACCTCAATCCTGTATGATGATTTGAGGAAGTCTGGAAGGTCTGCTGCAATTGTTTTTCCTCCAGCTAAAGAGACCATGTTGCTCAGGGTGTCGATCTTGGCGAAGGTGTATATGGTCTTCTTATCGGCATCGGGATAAGCGGCAACCAGCACTCGCGGTTTTTCACCTTCTGGGATCTTTTCCGTCAGAGATTTGATCTTGTTTATGGATCCCATGTGCCACTGGATGTAATCTTCTGCTTCATCTCTGGCATTCATGATATATCCCAGCTTCTTCACGCCGTCGGTGAAGGCAGATGTCTCAGGGCTACACAGGTCTGGGTAATACAGGCCCGCAAATACGACGGACACTCCTGGCAGGTTCTTTTGTTTCTCAGAGGTCACATTGGAAAAGGTCAATAGGACGTCCGGATCCAGGCTGAGGATCTTTTCGTAGTCTGGGTCCTTGTACATGGCACCGACGTTTGTCTTCCGGGAAAGCTCTGGAAACTCGGCGGGTGACTTTGCCACTGCCAGGTCGACGCCCACAACTGCATCTGTCTTCTTGAGGATCTGCATCATGTCGGCGTTATCCAGGTACTCGACCACCACCCGCTCGACTGGCTCCCGGATGGTTATTGGGACGCCGTTGCCATCGAGGATGGTCAGGTTGCTCTCCGTCCCGTTTATGATCTGCTCTACCTGTGATATATCTTTTTCGTCGATCTTGCCATCATAGTTGGCATCGGCGAGGTCTGTTGGCTTCTCCTTTCCGCTGATTATGTCCTTTAGATGATCTATGTCCAATACATCAATCGTCCCATCCATATTCGCATTTCCGAATATGTGCAGGACGTAGCCAGCTCCCAATGCATAAGGCATCAAGGTGGCGATGCACAGTGCCAGGATCGCTGCACAGGATTTGCATCTTTTCATTCTTATCCCTCCTCAGTCATTTTCGTATTACTATTAGTAAAAATTATATTACTTATTATGGCTTAATCCAAATGCAGATCTCCTATATTAAATCTTTGCCTCATACTGTTAAGAAAATGGGGTGCTAAAAAGAGCTTTACCGGAAAGAAAATAAACTTGAATTAAATAATGTAGCGTGGATTTAATATATCTTAACAGCCTGGGAGGTAGACCATGCCGAACTGGATATACCCCGATTTTGAATTCAGGCCCAAGCGGCCTCTCTTCCTCTGCATCATCTCGAATACAGACACCGGCAAGATTCCCGGACTCAGCGCTGCAGGCACGACGCCAGAGCTCACTGACTACACGCCAGGTGCTGATGCTGAGCTGGTGGAGACCAATAAGATCATAACCATGCCCGAGCTGCCGGAGGCCCCGGGAGGCTCTCCAACGCCCGCCATCGTCACCAAGGCCGCCCTGAACCTGACGGGCATTCCATCGCTGTTCGTGGCCTCGGGCCTGCGCAAGAAACCCGCCATACCTTATGTGGAGCTGGGAGGAGCAGCAGGCAATGACATCAGGAAGCTGACTGCTGTGCCCGACGCCCGAGCAATCTACGAAAATGCAGAGCTTCTGGGAAAGAAGCTTGCTCGTCTCTCTGACTGCGTCTTCATCGGAGAGTCAATTGCAGGA